>NZ_BBLT01000002.1:300000-600000 GCF_000775915.1 Sporocytophaga myxococcoides | reverse complement strand
TCTTCCTTTTGCAGCTTTCTGAGTAAATGAATCATAAATCCTATCTACTTCAGATTGAATAATTTGTCTTTCAGAGCTACTTACTGGTCTTGTGAAAGAGCCGATATCTGAATATTGTCCTGTTTTTACTCTGTCAGTGGTGATACCAATTTTTTCATTCAAAAATTTTTCTCCCTGAAAGAATAATCCGAATACTCCAATTGACCCGGTTATTGTGCTTGGCTCTGCAAGAATTGTATCACAAGCCATTGAAATATAATAGCCTCCCGAGGCTGCCATATCTCCCATAGAAGCTATGATCGGCTTTTTGCATAATTGCACCTCATTCCAGATAATATCAGAAGCAAGTGCACTTCCTCCCGGAGAATTTACTCTTAATACAATTGCTTTAATTTTATCATCTTCTCTGGCTTTACGAATTTCTCTAGCAAGACTTTCTCCTCCTATTGTATTATTTGTTCCCTGCCCATCTTCAATAGAACCGTTTGCATAAATTACTGCAATTTTATTAGAACTAGTTTTCTCCTCCTCATCTTCCCTTATATCATACAGATAATGATTATAGCCTATATAGTTGATTTTTTCCTTAGACTGGATCAAAAGTTTCTTTCTGATAAAATCTTCAGCTTCAGAAAAATAACCTACATCTGTAATAAGATTATACTGCAATGCATCCTGAGCTTTTCTCACCTTCATGGAATCTGAAATCTCTTTAAGCTTGGCATCTTCAATTTTTCTAGACTTTGCCACATCGCTGATATATACTTTATAAAATGAATCGAGAAGTTCTGTAAGCTGTTTTCTGTTTTCATCACTCATGTTCTCTCTGATAAAAGGCTCACTCGCACTTTTATATTCTCCCACTTTAAATAGTTCAGGTTTGATTTCCAGCTTGTCAAGTAGCTTCTTAAAGAACAAAATCTCAACCTCAAGCCCATTCAGCTCCAGGCCACCTTCTTCAGGCAAATAAATTTTATCTGCGACAGAAGCAAGAAAGTAAGCTCCTTCACTGTAAGAATCACCATAAGCAATTAAAAATTTCCCTGTTGATTTGAAATCCAGAAGAGCTCTTCGGATTTCTTCAAGACTTGCATATCCAGCCTCAACACTGCTTGTTTTCAGGACTATCCCTTTGATTCTTGAATCAGCTTTAGCATTTTTAATTGCCTTTTTAAGTTCCAAAAGCCCTATGGAACCTTCTGTATCTCCAAAGGGAAGATTGAGTTGGGATAAAAAGTTATCTGTCTCTCTTTCGACTATTCTCTTATTAAGTTCTAACTTCAAAACTGTATTTTCTTTAAGCTCCTCTTTCTTACCTGAGGCCAACAAAATAAGTCCAAAGCAAATGATTAGAAATAAAAAAATTCCTATTACTGTGCCAAAAACAATCTTAAAAAACTGCTTCATACATGTTTATGATTTAAAACAATTATACAAATTTAACTTAAAATGTAACAGCTTAATGATAATTTTGCCATTATTTTGAATAGCTTGGAATCCATCATTTTATTATTCGGAAGCAACATTGGAGACAAAACAGCGAATCTAACCAGAGCTGTAGAATTATGTTCTGAACATATAGGTCCCATTAGCAAAGCTTCTTCTCTTTACTCAACGGAACCGTGGGGAAAAACCGATCAGGATATCTTTATTAATCAGGTGGTAAGCTTCAACACCAGGTTAACTGTGGAAGAAGCCTTGGCTGTTACTCAGAAAATCGAAGTCCAATTAGGAAGGGTTAGAAAAGAAAAATGGGGTAGCAGAACAATAGATATCGATATTCTTTACTTTGGAAATCTGATCAGAAGAAGTAAAGCGCTTTACATACCCCATCCGGAAATTGGCAACAGAAGATTTACCCTTGTTCCATTAGTTGAAATAGCCCCGGACTTTAAGCATCCTGTGCTGAATATTACAAATGAAGAAATGCTGAAGCGTTGTGAAGATAAGCTGGGAGTTGTTAAGTGGAAAGCTTAAAGTTTTTGGGGACCTAGAGGATAAAGCCTTCTTACAAGGCAACATTAAAGAGCTTCTTATATTCTAAAAATTAAGCTGAAAGCTTAAAATTAATTTAACTTTAAACTTTCAGCTTTAAGCTTTCAACTCATTAAATGCTCATCACTTCTGAAGCACTATTGATCTTTTTAACAAGTCCCTGAAGTACTTTGCCAGGTCCACATTCTACAAACTCTGTAGCACCGTTGCTGACCATGTTTTGAACGGACTGAGTCCATCTTACCGGAGCTGTTAACTGAGCTATAAGATTTTCTTTTATGATATTGATGTCCGTTGCTGGCAATGCATTTACATTCTGATATACAGGACAAAGTGGCTTATTGAAGTTTGTTGATTTTATTGCTTCCGCAAGTTCTTCTCTGGCAGGTTCCATTAGTGGTGAATGGAAAGCTCCTCCGACAGGTAGAGGCAGCGCTCTCTTTGCTCCCGCTTCTTTCATTTTCTGACAAGCAATTTCAATGCCTTTCATACTCCCTGAAATCACAAGTTGACCCGGACAATTGTAATTAGCTGCTACTACAATTTCGTCAGAAATACTCTTACAGATTTCTTCAACTTTGTTATCATCAAGACCAAGGATTGCAGCCATGGTACTAGGATTAATCTCGCAAGCTCTTTGCATCGCCAAAGCCCTTTTTGACACGAGCTTCAATCCATCTTCAAAAGTAAGTGTACCGTTAGCTACAAGTGCAGAAAATTCTCCAAGCGAATGTCCTGCAACCATATCAGGATTAAAATTTTCACTGATTTTTGCCAGTACTACTGAATGTATAAAAATAGCAGGCTGAGTTACCTTTGTTTGCTTAAGTTCCTCATCAGTGCCTGTAAACATTACATTAGTGATATCGAAACCAAGAATTTCGTTTGCTTTTTCAAATAGTGACTTTGCCTTTTCTGAACGATCGTACAAATCTTTTCCCATTCCTGAGAATTGAGAACCCTGACCAGGAAATACGTAAGCTTTCATCTTTTTTTAGTTTTTTCGGCTTGCAATTTAAAGCTTAACAGAAATTTAACAAAAGTTTGAACCAACTCTCTTCCTTTGACATAGGTAATTTTCTGTATTTCAACAACTATCAAAAAACTTATTTATCTTAAAATATGGAGCCAGCTTTTAATATTCTGTAATTCATCCTTCTTCCTCAATCGTCTAACATACTTTACTTCAGCCACATAATAGTATATACCGTCCTTATTCGTTCCGCCATTCCAATGGATATTAATATCATTGTCCTGAGTGTGAACAAGTGCTCCCCATCGATTGTAAACACTGAACTTTACTTTTTCGACATATCTCGGTGTATCCAATGGGACTACCTCATCATTGAAACCATCACTATTCGGAGTGATAAGGTTTGGCAATCCATAGAAAACACAATTATCTACACAGACTCTGTTACTTTGAAGGCCTTCTACACCAAAAATATTGACGGCTGATACGGTATAGCACCCTGATAATGAAATGGTATTCATATCAATATAAGTAGTATCTGGCACCGACTTAAAGAATCCCAATTCATCATCTTCATATTGAGCAAAATAGATATTATAGTGATCAATATTATTACAGAGTGGATCCCCTACCCTTGTCCAGTTCAAAAGATTTCTATTCACTAATACCTTATCTTTACAGTCCTGGGAGATAATAGTCAGGAAAGGCGGCGGTGGTATCTGATCATCTATCGGAATTTCACATTTAGATTCCGATGTACTAATCAGAGGTTTAGGATATTGTGAGTTGCAATAACTTCCATAAGATTCGATATAATAACAGAAAGTATCACAATTGACAAGATTATCATCCGTAAAAGTTCCGGAAATATTTCCTGGCAATGTTTTATAAAGTGAAAATAAACTTTCACCTTCTGCTTTTCTATAAAGTTTCAGAGAATCAATATTCCAAGGAACATTCATTGTCCAGGATACCATAACTTTCCTGTCTCCCGGAGTAGTCTGTAAAAATAAGGTGCTGGCAGGGTCGCTTGGTATTGTATCAGAAAACAGCACATCAACTCTGTAACTATAGGAAGTATCTGCAGTATTAAGAGGTTCATCAACAAATACTGTATCAGATGGCTGGCCTATTTCCACATAATCTGTTCCGTTAATACCGGTTGCTCTGAAGATTTTATATGAATAAGAACCACTTGAGAGATTCAAAGGCTTAAACCATTTAATGGTATTTTTTCCAGCTGATGTATCGGTAATATCTACATTAATAGAAGCTAACAAAGCAGCATTGTCTTCCAGGCTTCCACAGACTTCATCCGAACCTTTACTTAAACCACCTTGAGGTAATTGAAACACAGCGACAATAACATAGCAATAAAAATTGCCTCTGGCTATTTTATTATTGTCTAAATAAGTAGTTTGGGTAGCAGGCACCTCAGCCAATAAAGTATACCCTGGAAACCCCTCAGATCCAACCTGGCAAGGATCCTGCTTGTAATCAGTAGTATCACAGCTTTTCCTGTAAATCCGGATTCTGGAAGCAGTAGAGCAATTATAATTTTCCCATGTCAATCGTAATCCTTTTCCTTCAGGAACCACAGTCTGTAGATTTGGAGCCTTGGCTATTATCTTTATTCGCAGAGTCTGATAATCTGCAAGTTGAAAAGTTGTATCAGTAGGATAATCAACAGCTTTAAATTCCACCTGGTGAGGCTGATTTCTTGCGTACTCACATTTTGTAGCCCATTCAAAAACTCCTTTGGGATTTTTACCAAAAGGAGGAGGATTAGTAAAAGTTGCACCTAACCTATATACTCCAGCTGGAGGATTATTTAATGGAAGGTTTGTAGAAGTTATCCTTACATCCTGATCCGGATTAACATCTGGATCGGTAGCTTCTATGTTAAAAATTAACGTATCTCCGGCAACTATACAAGTATCAAGGCCTTTGGAAAGTTTCGGAGGTTCATTCCTGGAAGGTAATACCTCAATCTGCATATCCCTGGTGATATAACCAATTCTTTGTCCGTTCCTCCATTCTTCTACGTAAAATGCAACATTAAACAGACCTTCTTCCTGAGGTACATTCCAAACCAAATCTCCTGTTATACTGTTTAAAGTCATATTGTCAGGAGTAAAATACCCTGAGACATCGACTCCAGCTGCTTGCTTAGGAACAACTAATCTGTATGAAATACTGTCACCTTCGATATCATAAGCTCCCGGATTGTAAACATAAAGTTTTCCCTTTTGAGCTTTATCCAAAGGCGGAATTGCCATTTGAGGAGAGTTGTTAAGGACTGATACTCCGGAAACAACTGAAACCAAAGATTCTATGTAAAATGGAGTATTTATGGAATTACTGATATTCTTAATACTTCCATTTCTGTTAGACTCTGTGTATCCAACTTTGTAAGTTCCCGTACCAGGATAAATATGTTCAAAATAGTAAATATTTTCATATGTATCGTTTCTGATAAGTCTTTTGGATGCTCTGGGTTGTTCGGATGAAGTTCCGTCTCCAAAATTTAAGGTTGCAGTGGGATCATCAACACCAGCATCTACAGCAGGTCGATTTGTATATACGATCAGAGTAAAGCTGTACTTAACATCTGACAATCTTTGTGTAAGTATATTACCAGCTCTGATGTGAGTGGCATGTGTTCGTTGTGCCAGAGAAAGCATAACGATTATTAAAAAATTTATATAACATGTTTTCAGAACCTTCATTTAAATCTCGCTGGGATTATGTTATACACGCGAATAATTATTACAATGGAAATTGAATTATGTTTGAAATATGACAAAAAATGCAAAAAATTGCATTGCATACTAAAATTCCCGAATGTAACTTTGGGCAAGTTAATATTAATTTAAAACTAAAAAAACACTATTAAATTATGGGCTGGTTAAGTAAGGCTTTGTCCGGAAACCTTGGTCAAAAACTGATAATGTCTTTAACAGGTCTTTTTCTGATCTCGTTCCTGTTAGAACATCTTCTCAGTAATCTGCTGCTCCTGAAAAGTGATGGAGCTGATTTCAACGCCTACGCGGAATTCATGAAAACTAATCCCGTGATACAGGCAGCAGAGTACGTCCTTTTCGGAGGCTTCATTGTACACATTATCTATGCAGCAATCATTACTGCAAAGAACAAAAAAGCCCGTCCTCAGGGATATGCTTACAACAAACCTTCTGAAAACAGCAGCTGGTTTTCAAGAAACATGGGATTGTCTGGCTCAATGGTTCTGATCTTTCTTATCGTTCACCTGAAGTCATTTTTTGTTCCTCACAAAATTACCAACTCTGCAACGATGACCATTTATGATGATGCAATCATTACATTTGGCAATGTACCTTACACATTATTTTATGTTGCAGCTATGTGTCTTCTTGCGTTTCACCTTAACCATGGCTTCCAGAGTGCATTCCAGACTTTGGGACTTAGACATCCTAAATACACTCCGTTCATTAAAAAATTGGGAACAGCTTTCGCAATACTTGTTCCTGCAGGATTTGCAGCTATACCACTTTATATTTGTTTCATCAGATAGTCCACATAATTGATATGACGAAATTAGATTCTAAAATTCCTGAAGGACCTGTAGCAGAAAAATGGACCAAGCATAAATTTAATCTGAAGCTTGTAAACCCTGCTAATAAAAGAAAATATGATATTATAGTGGTCGGAACCGGATTGGCCGGAGCTTCTGCCGCAGCTACTCTGGCGGAACTTGGTTACAATGTGAAAGCATTTTGCTTTCAAGATAGCCCAAGAAGAGCGCACAGTATCGCAGCTCAAGGTGGTATCAATGCCGCAAAAAACTATCAAAATGACGGTGATAGTATTTTCAGATTATTTTATGATACTGTAAAAGGTGGAGACTACAGAGCAAGAGAAGGTAATGTATACAGACTTGCAGAAGTCAGCGTTAATATAATTGACCAGTGCGTTGCACAGGGAGTGCCATTTGCAAGAGAATATGGAGGACTTCTGGATAACAGATCATTTGGAGGAGCTCAGGTTTCAAGAACTTTTTATGCAAGAGGACAAACCGGTCAGCAATTACTTCTGGGAGCATATAGTGCACTATCAAGACAAATCGGTCTTGGTAATGTTAAAATGTATTCCAGAACGGAAATGCTTGATATTGTAATGATTGACGGCGCTGCCAAAGGTATAGTAACAAGAGATCTTGTTACTGGAGAAATTGCATCTCACGCAGGGCATGCAGTACTTCTGTGTACAGGTGGATATGGAAACGTATTCTATCTATCAACAAACGCACAGGGTTCTAACGTTACTGCAGCATGGAGAGCTCACAAAAAAGGAGCATTCTTTGCAAATCCTTGCTTTACTCAGATTCACCCAACCTGTATTCCGGTGTCAGGAGATCATCAGTCTAAACTGACTTTGATGAGTGAAAGCTTAAGAAATGACGGAAGAGTTTGGGTTCCTAAAAAAGTAGGTGATAAAAGAAATCCTTCTGAAATACCGGAAGATGAAAGGGACTATTTCCTGGAAAGAAAATACCCATCTTTCGGAAACCTGGTTCCAAGAGACGTTGCTTCAAGAAATGCAAAAGAGCAGTGCGATGCAAATAAAGGTGTTGGATCCAGCGGTTTAGCCGTTTATCTTGATTTTGCTGATGCTATCAAGAGACTTGGCGAAAATACGGTACGTGCAAAATATGGTAACTTGTTTGACATGTACGCTCAGATTACCGGGGAAAATCCTTACAAAACTCCAATGCGTATTTATCCTGCAGTTCACTATACTATGGGCGGCCTTTGGGTTGATTACAATCTGATGACAACAATTCCAGGACTTTATGCACTTGGAGAAGCAAACTTCTCTGACCACGGAGCCAACAGACTGGGAGCCAGCGCACTTATGCAAGGACTTGCTGATGGTTACTTTGTAATCCCTTATACTGTAGGAGATTATCTTGCAGGACTAGGTACTAAACCTGTTGACAAAAACCATCCTGCGTTTAAAGAAGCAGAAGACAAAGTTAAAGCATTAACTAATAAATTCCTTTCAATTAAAGGAACTAAGAGTGTAACACATTACCACAGAGAGCTTGGCAGAATTATGTGGGATTATTGTGGTATGGCTAGAAACGCTGAAGGTCTTACAAAAGCTAAAGGATTAATAAAGGAGTTAAAAGAAGATTTCTGGAAAAACGTTAAAGTTCTAGGAGAAGGTGAAGAACTAAATCAAAGCCTTGAAAAAGCTGGAAGAGTTGCCGACTTTATAGAACTAGGAGCATTGATGGTAGAAGATGCTTTGAATAGAAATGAATCATGCGGAGGACACTTCAGAGAAGAATATCAGACCGAAGAAAACGAAGCAAAAAGAGATGATGAAAACTATGCCTATGTTGCTGCCTGGGAATATAAAGGAGATGATAAGGCAGAAGAACTTCACAAAGAAAACCTAAAGTTTGAAACTGTTAAATTAACCCAGAGAAGTTACAAATAATGAGCGGAACAATGAACTTAACTGTAAAAGTCTGGCGTCAGAAAAATTCTAAATCTGAAGGCAAGATGGTCTCTTACAATGTAAAAGATGTATCTCCAGACATGTCTTTCCTTGAAATGTTCGACGTTCTGAACGAGGACCTTATAAGCAAAGGAGAAGAGCCTATCGCTTTTGACCATGACTGCCGCGAAGGTATCTGTGGTATGTGCAGTATGTATATAAACGGAAGGGCTCATGGGCCAAAAACAGGCATCACAACCTGTCAGCTCCACATGCGTAGCTTCAAAGATGGTGATACTATTGTCGTAGAACCATGGAGAGCTTCTGCATTCCCGGTTATAAAGGATCTTGTTGTAGACAGAGGGGCATTTGACAGAATTATCAATGCTGGTGGATTTATCTCTGTAAACACTGGAGGTGTTCCTGATGCCAATGCCATTCCAATTTCAAAAATAGATGCAGATGCAGCTTTTGATGCTGCTACTTGTATAGGTTGCGGTGCATGTGTAGCTTCATGTAAAAATGCCTCAGCTTCCCTATTTGTTGCCGCTAAAATCACTCAACTTGCTCTATTACCTCAAGGACAAGTAGAAAGAGCAACAAGAGTTGAAAAAATGGTAGCTCAGATGGAAGCGGAAGGATTTGGTGCTTGTACTAATACTGGAGCTTGTTCAGTTGAATGTCCAAAAGAAATCTCTCAGGATACAATTGCAAAAATGAACAGAGAGTATTATTCTGCCAAAGCAAGCTCTAAAAATCTTTAAGATTATTTAATTCAATAACAAAAGGCGGCCCTCAATTAGAGCCGCCTTTTATTTATAATTTGTAATAAATTCAAGTTTCCGATTCTAAAGGAGAATTTTTCTTTTCTCTACAACAACATTGTTATTGATGTTCTTCCCTTCTCTATTAGAGTTTGAGTTTGGAATTGGAGTTTCTTTAGGAATAACTTCCTCTTCTACTTCAACTCCGTCTTGATTTAAGGAATCTGTCGCCCCCCCTTCTCCCTCAGGTACTGCAAAGCAAACAATATTTTCATTATCTACCCAGGCACAACTAATGGAGACTTCTTCTTCCTGCTCCTTCGCTTTTTCTCCCTGACCATATGAAAATACTGAAATACCTAAGAAAGCAATTAATCCAATCAACCATTTCATAATATCTTCCCTTTCCAAATTATCTAAAAGTTTAACCGGATTAAGAAACGGAAGGTTTAAATCTTATTCAGAGCACCCTTTTACAATCTGATTTTCAATAGAATTAATCTTCATCTCCAAAAAACTATTGTATTCCTTTATTGAATTCAGATAATTTTTCAAAATTTTGATTTCTTCCTCTCTTTGAGCTACTATTTCAGAAAGACGTAGTTGTTCTTCCATGAGAGCAGTATTATCAGCCATTAATTCACGCATTGTTTCCTGAGAGTAAATTTCTCCTTCCTCCCCTTTTTCGGCTCCGAATCTCTTTCCAAGAATCAGGTGATCCAGAGATACGTTAAAAAATTCTGCAATTTTTATCAGAGATTCTATGGAAGGAAGACGCTTTCCTCGTTCGTAATTGGCGATATTACTCCTATCTATGTGTAATAAATTAGAAATATCCTCCTGCGTAAGATTTTCTTCCAACCTTAGCTCTTTTAAAACCTTGTAAAAATTCACGCCATCCATAATCACTATTTAAGCAATTTGTACCACAAAATCAAACCTATATGTTTCTTAAAGAAACATATTAAAAAAAATAGTGCAAATAAATCCTTTTAATAACTAACCCGTACAATCTTTAATAAATTCTAACTAATGCTTGTTTCTTTTTGAAACAAGCATTAGTTTAATGTTCTAATTCAAAAACTAAGCAATACCTAATTTCAAGTATGCACTTGTCTATAGAGGAAATTATAAGAGGATGTAAGAAAAACGACTCTATAGCACAGGAAGCACTTTTTAAGCTATATTCAAAAAAGCTGATGACTGTTTGTCTCAGGTACTCTTCCTGCAGAGAAGACGCAGAAGATCTGTTTCAGGAGTCAATGATTAAGATCTTCCAAAGCCTCCACTCATTTGAAGAAAAAGGCTCTTTAGAAGGTTGGATGAGACGCATCATTACCAATAATGCTATTAAAGAATTCCGCAAAAGAAAATACTTGTCTTCTTTATCTGAACCTGAATCTTTTAACTTACCGGTATTTTCAGATGATAACATCATTGAGAAAATGTCCGGAGAAGAATTGATGACCGTAATCCATAGGCTTCCAGAGGGATCAAGAATGGTTTTCAACCTTTTTGTGATAGAAGGTTATTCTCACAAAGAAATTAGTGAAATGATGCAAATATCCGAGGGAACTTCGAAATCTCAGTTTTTTAATGCTAAAAAAATCCTAAAAACTTTATTAGGGAAAAAAGTAGATCAATTACAGCAGATTTAATTAACTCATATTCTTTCTTCTATCTATTTCTTTCCTAATAAGCGACAGCTCACGGCCAGTCTGACTTTTTATGGATTTATTTTCTTCTGCTCTCCTTAATAAATAAGGCATCACAGCCTCTAATGGCCCAAATGGAAGATACTTACCCACATTAAAGTTTTTCCTGGATAAATTAAAAGAGATATGATCTCCCATACCATAAAGTTGAGCAAAATAAACTCTTTCATCATTATTTTCCAGCTTCATTGATTTCATAATTTTAGTCTGAAGGAGATTACTTTCCTCATTGTGACTTCCTGAAACAATTGCCAGATAATTAAGATTATTAAGACAAAACTCAAGAGCTTCATTAAATGCCTGATCTGTTTCTTCCTTTGTGGGAAAAATAGGAGAAGGGTACGCTAAATCAAAAGCTCTTTTACGTTCCTTTTCTAAATAGGCTCCTCGAACAAGTTTTACCCCAAGCTTATAACCATTTTTCCTTGCTGAATTTATTGCCTCCCTTAGAAGGAAAGGCATATCCACTCTATACATCTGAAATGTCCTAAAAATCAAAACATGACCTTTATTGTATTGACTCATTAATTTCAAAGTTACTGCATCAATAGTATCCTGAATCCAACTTTCCTCTGCGTCAACCATAAGCCGTACCCCAGCATCTGAGGCATAAGCAGCAATTTTTTCTACCATTTGATTGAAATGAGCGAATTCTTCCTTTTCAGTAAAATTCAACTCAATGCCACTCTGTGCTTTTTCCAAAATGGAGAAGCGGCATAAGGCTGTCATTTTAAATACAACAAAGGGAATGTTCTTGTCAGAAGCCGCTAAATCTATGGATTTTCGAAGTACTTCCATAGTATGATCATATGCAGCCGTAGAGCTTTCGGCTTCAACTGCATAATCTAATATGGTTTTAACCTTAGAAGAACTTAGGTTATCGATAGATTTTTTACATTCATCCAGATTCTCTCCGCCGCAGAAATGATCAAAAAGCGTATTTTTTATTACTTTTTTAACAGGAAGTTTCCATTTTAATGCACTTTTTACAAAATAACTGCCTATCTTTGTTAACTTACCCATCCCCATTATTGTGAATAAGAAATTCATTCTTTTTAATTCACGATCAGGGCGGGAAGAAAAAGCTACCGAAGTGTCGTCAAAAGATACAAGGTTGTGGTTGTCCATACGTTAGATAAGAACGACAATGGACAATGAATTGTTGGTCTAATTTATTCTTTGAAAAAAATTATGGAAGTTAATTTACAAGTAAATCCTTTAGAAAAATGGGCAAAAGTAAAGGGCAAACCACTTGTCATTGCTGGGCCTTGCAGTGCTGAAACACCTGAGCAGTTAATGGCAACTGCGAAACTGTTAAAAGACCTTGGAAAAGTAGATGTACTTAGAGCAGGTATCTGGAAACCCAGAACAAGACCTAACAGCTTCGAAGGTGCAGGTGCAGAAGGTTTGAAATGGCTTGCTGATGTTAAAAAAGAACTAGGCATACCTGTTGGAACTGAAGTAGCAAATACACAACATGTTGAAGAAGCTCTGAAATATGGAATTGATGTACTTTGGATTGGCGCAAGAACAACTGTAAGTCCATTCTCTGTGCAGGAGATGGCCGATGCACTTCAAGGCGTAAAGAACGTTGCGGTTTTGGTTAAAAACCCAACCCATCCAGAACTTCCATTATGGATAGGAGCATTCGAAAGACTATATAGAGCTGGTATAAGAGACCTTGCAGCTATTCACAGAGGATTTGCAACATCTGATAAATCTAAATTCAGAAATATCCCAATGTGGCAAATTCCGATTGAATTAAGAAGAATAGCTCCACAAATTCCTATTATCTGCGACCCTAGCCATATCGGAGGGAAAAGAGATCTTATATTTGAAATTTCTCAAAAAGCGCTTGACCTTAACTTTGATGGTTTGATGATTGAAACACACATCACTCCTGAGAAAGCATGGAGCGACGCAGATCAACAAGTAACTCCGGCAAGACTTTCGGAAATTCTCTCTGAACTGAAAGTTAGAAAAGACTCTTCAACAGACAAGGACTTTAACGATCATCTTGATGATTTAAGAAAGAAAATAGACAATCTTGACAGAGAGCTTATCGAAGTGCTTGCTGCAAGAATGGCTATAGTTGAAAAAATCGGCGAGTACAAGAGAGAGAATAATGTGACGACCTATCAGGTAAAAAGATGGGATGACATTATGAAGAACAGAGCTGATCTAGCTACCAAGATGAGCCTGAACCCTGAATATATTATAGAAATCTATAAAATTATTCACGAAGAAAGTATCAGAAAGCAGACAGAGATCATGAAAGCTGTTGCTTCAAAGGCTTAATGGTTGTTTTTTATCTGAGGCATTGTTTTTCAACTTCAATGTCTTTTTGAAAAAAAATATTTAAACCCGCAAGGTTATTAACTTTGCGGGTTTATTTTTGTATTTGTGTTAAGGCATAACCGAAGAAAGTATCAGAATTTTTCTTTATAAGAAGCCTCTGTCTTCCTTTAAAATCAGACCAAGCAGAGCTTTTTCTAAAGGTACGGAGTCATTCTTCTGTATAGTAAGCCTTAACTGCTTAAGTTTTAAAATTCATGAGCAACCAATTCGTCGTCATAACAACAAGCATTCGAGAAGAGCTAAACAAGTTTTTGAAAGAAAGAAAATTTTCTAAAATTGTATTGCTTGCGGATGAAAATACATACAAATACTGCTTTCCCATACTAGGCCTGAGCCTGCCGGAAGAACAAATTATTGTAATAAAAAGCGGGGAAGAGCAGAAGAATTTGCGCACTTGTGAGTACATTTGGGACAAACTCACGAACCTTAGACTTGACAGAAAGGCATTACTGATCAATCTCGGAGGGGGGGTCATTGGTGATATGGGTGGATTCTGTGCTGCTACTTATAAAAGAGGAATATCATTTGTACAAGTGCCTACAACCCTTCTGGCACAAGTCGATGCAAGTGTAGGTGGCAAACTGGGTATTGATTTTCATTTGTTCAAAAACCATATAGGGGTCTTTCGTATTCCTGATGCAGTGCTTATTGATACTATTTTTCTTAAGACATTACCAAACAATGAACTACGTTCCGGGTTTGCAGAAGTAATAAAACATACACTCATAGCTGACAAGAGCAAGTGGGACGAGATCAGACAAAAGAGCCTGGCAGAGCAAGAGTGGCAAAATCTGGTTGAACATTCAGTGCTGATCAAAAAAAAGGTTACAGAAGAAGATCCGGAAGAAAAAGGATTGAGAAAAATTCTGAACTTTGGCCATACCATCGGCCATGCTATAGAAAGCTACTTTCTGAATATACCTCACAAAAAGCTTTTGCATGGTGAGGCTATCGCCATAGGAATGATTTGCGAAGCATATATATCAATGAAAAACGGCTTCATTTCACAACAGGAACTGAATAAAATTAAAAATTATATCATTGCAATTTTTGGAAAAACAGAAATTTTTGAATACGATTCGGAAAAAATTCTACCTTTAACTTTGCAGGACAAAAAAAATGAGCAGGATGAAATACTAGGTTCCTTATTAAACCCGATAGGGCATTCAACTTACAACCATCCTCTCACATTTAAAGACATAATGGATTCAATTCGTTTTTATTCTTTATAAAAATGGCAAAAAAGAAACTGAAAGCTAAAACATCGGCCAAGAAAGCAGCCGTAAAAAAAGCAGCGGGCAAGAAAGCTTCCGCGAAGAAAGCAGCTGCGAAAAAGGCTACAGCTAAGAAAGCTGCAAGCAAAAAGACAGCCGCTAAAAAAGCAGTTGCTAAGAAAGCTGCTGCTAAAAAAGCTACTGGCAAAAAAGCTGCTACCAAAAAGGTCGCATCTAAAAAAACTACTGCTAAAAAAGCTGCAGGTAAAAAAGCAGTTGCTAAAAAGGCTACAGCTAAAAAAGCAGCCGTTAAAAAGGCAGCATCCAAAAAAGCTACAGCTAAAAAAGCAGCCGTTAAAAAGGTAGTTTCCAAAAAAGCCACAGCTAAAAAAGCAGTTAGTAAAAAGGCCGCTGGCAAAAAAGCTGTTGCTAAGAAAGCAGTTTCCAAAAAGGCCGTTAGCAAAAAAGCTGTTGCTAAAAAAACTACAGCTAAAAAAGCTGTTGTTACTAAAAAAGCTGTAGCTAAGAAAGCTATAGCAAAAAAAGCTATAGCAAAAAAAGCAGTAGTAGCTAAGAAGACTGTGGCTAAAAAAGCAATAGCTAAAAAGACCGTTGCTAAAAAGCCTGCAACTAAAAAAGTAACTACAGAAGTAATATCTCAGGTTCAGCCGGAAATTACTCAAACAGAACAGATCACTCCTTCTGTTCAGGAAAACATTCTGAGCATTAACAAACTTTCTCAAACTATAGAGGTAGCTATCACTCCTCCTGCTTCTAAAAGCGAAAGCAATCGTGTATTAGTAATTAATGCACTTGCAGGTGGCTCAGCTAAACTTGAAAACCTTTCAAATGCAAGAGATACACAAACGCTTATCCGCCTTCTTAAATCAGAAGATGATGTGTTTGATGTATTAGATGCCGGAACTACTATGAGATTCCTTACTGCTTATAGTGCAGTAACCAGAAAAGAAGTAGTACTTACAGGTACCAAAAGAATGCAGGAAAGACCTATTGGGATTCTGGTAGATGCGTTAAGACAACTTGGCGCTGAAATTGAATATGAAGGAAAAGAAGGTTTCCCTCCTATCAGACTTTCAGGCTTTGATAAAGAAAAAGCTGAAAACAACAGAATTCAAATAAGAGGTGATATAAGCAGTCAGTATATTTCTGCCCTTCTTATGATCGCTCCTGTTCTTCCCAATGGTCTGGTTCTTGAACTTACAGGAAAAGTAAGCTCTAAGCCATATATTGAAATGACTCTTGACCTTCTTTTCCATTTCGGAATAGAAAGTGAATGGGATAGTAATATCATTACTATAAAAAATCAGGAATTCATTCCGGCAGATTATATAGTAGAATCAGACTGGTCAGCTGCAAGCTACTGGTATGCTATAGCTGCTTTGGCTCCTGATGCTAAAATTGAGTTAACAGGTTACAAATATGGTTCAATCCAGGGCGATAGCAAAATCTCTGACTTCATGGATTTATTAGGTGTCAAAACAACCTACCTTGAAGAAGGAATCGCTCTTGAAAGCCAGGAAGTAAAAGGCGTTGAATCACTTGACTTCTCTGACAATCCTGACCTTGCTCAAACTATTGCTGTAATTGCTGCAGCTAAAGGCATCGAGCTAACATTAACTGGTCTTGAAAGCCTTAGAATAAAAGAAACAGACAGAATCTCTGCTTTGCAGAACGAACTTAAAAAATTTGGAAGCGACCTGGTTGAAGTTGAAGAAAACTCTGTATACAAAATTGTAAAAGGAGACTTCGAAGTAAACGGCCAGACAGTTGAGACTTATGATGACCATCGTATGGCGATGGCTTTTGCCCCTCTGGCTGTATTAGGACCAATTAAAATTGAAAATCCGGGAGTGGTAGAGAAATCTTACCCTCACTTCTGGGATGATCTGGAAAAAGCAGGATTTAGTTTCTAATCCTCAAAAAAAATAAGATCAATTGCAATTTGCTTTGATCAAATCAGAAGCCTGTGAAGACCCTAACTCAATTGACTTGGTTAGATCTTTACAGGCTTCTTCCTTTTCATTCAGACTTAACTTCGCTACTCCTCTTAAATAATGCGCCTGAGCACTGGAGGATCTTATTTCTATCAAAGTATTTAGATCATTTACTGCTTCTCTGAAATTGCCTCTGCCAATATTGGCTTCAGCACGTTTTTGATAAAGTGAAAAATTTCCCGGATTGAGTTCAAGGTATTTTGTATAATCAGCCTCTGCTTTATCAAAATTGTTCAGCTTCATATACAGATTTCCTCTGTTTAAATAAACGTCCATTTTATCAGACATGAGCTTAAGGCTTTGATCATAATCATCAATTGCAGCCTGAATACTTCCCAGATTCGTCTTGATTAAAGCTCTGAAAAAGTAAAAATCAAACTCTTCTTTATTGAGCATAATAGCCTTATCCAGTGCCGCCAGGGCACTTGTAAAATCTCGCAGGTATTGATAAGTTGTTCCGAGGATGAAATACACTTCTGCATCTTCGGGGGAAAGTTTCATTGCAATTTTTACATCTGCCATAGCCTGATTATAATTCCCAAGCCTGTTATTCGCTTTTGCACGATAGATGAAATAGTTCTTATTTTGCTTATCGAAGTTGATCGATTTGGTAAAATAATTAACAGATTCGGAATCCCTTCCCAGTCTGTAACTCAATACGCCAAGCATATATAAAATTTCAGCTGTTGGTTTTAACTCACTGCATTTTTTAAAATCCATAAAGGCCTCTTCGTACATGCCGAATAGGTTATACAAAATTCCCCTTTCATATGATGCAGAAAAATGCTTTGGGTCGATCATGATAAGCTGAGAGTAATCCAATAATGCTTCATCATCCAGGCCAATCTTGGATTTGAGTTTTGCTTTGCGAAAAAAATAATCTGTGTTTTTAGGATAGAGCTTTGTAAGCTTGTCAAGGTCTTCCATGCACTGGAAGTTGTTTCCCAGTTTATCATTGGCTTCAGTCCTCCCCAGTAAAGCTTCCTGATAATCCGAGCGAATGGTGATGGCTGCAGTAAAATCATCAACTGATTCCTGATATTTCCCTTCTTTAAATTTTTGGGTCCCACTTTCATATAAAGCTTTAGCCTTGGAGTCTATATCCTGACTAAAACCTAGTCCGGAGAGCATTACCAACAAAAAAATGAACGTTATCTTTTTCATTGTCAGCACTAAAACAAAGATTTAAAATAATCTGACGCTAATCTCATTCTGCTTCCATACCAGGAAAAAATTTCCCCGTTAACGAGTTTAACGGACTGAATCGGACATAGTTGTTGCAGCTCTACCTTGTCTTTTTCCTTAAAAAAATAAGGCTCTGAAGATAAAAGAATTATATCAGGTGAAAGAGCTTTAATTTCATCTAAATCTGTTATAGGATATCTTTTTCTGTCTTTAAATACATTCATAAAGCCAGCTTTTTCCATCATCGCATGGATATAGGTATCTCCTCCTACAGTCATAAATGGTTTCTTCCAGATTAGATAACATGCCCGAAGATTTGTTAAGGATCTGTAGGAATCCAGGGAATCTTTTATTTCTTTAGCTAACTTTCTCGTTTCCTCATTTTTTCCTGTCAACACCCCCAACTTGTTCATCATCGCAAAAGCTTCCTCAATAGTCTTTACCTCTCCCACCCATACCGGATATTTTTTCTGCAATTCATCTATTGCCTTCTTTTCATTTTCTTCTTTATTCGCAATGATCAGATCCGGAGAAAGTAAATCGATCTTATCAAGGCTGATATTTTTAGTACCTCCGACTTTAACTTTATTAGAAACCGTATCTGGATATTTGCAGAATTTAGTCACTCCTACCACTTCATTTTCAAGACCTATATCAAACAAAAATTCTGTAACCGAAGGGACCAGACTCACGATCCTTTTTAATGGCTTCGTCAAAACCAGTTTTCGGTCCAACATGTCGGTGTGAATTGACTCCATTATATTCATCATACTAATTTAAAGGCGCTCTTCAGTTTTATCACTTCAAAATTATGTAATTTTGCTACTTTATTCCTGACAATGAAAAAGATAAATATTCCTTTTAGGAAAAAGCTTGCTAAGTTGCTCTTATTTCTGCCTCTTACCGCTGCAATAGTATTTATCTATCTTTTATATAAGTCAGACTGGATGATTTATCCGGGCATGAAGGTTTCCTCTTATAATGATAAGCTCAATGATCATGGAAATTCGGAACTTCATCTTCTAGATACTACCCATCATAAACTTCTCTTTGAATACACTTTAAATAATGGAGCACCCTATCCATACCTGGGAGTTTCTATATTCCCTGAATCAGCATTTGTAGATCTTTCAGATTTTGATTACCTGGAAATTGAAATTGAAGCGAACAAATCCAAGAGAATTCCAATACATATTCTTGTGAATGTTCCCGGCTTTTCTAATTCAAAAGATGCTATCAGCTATCGCCAAATGGAACAGGAAATTGATTACTATCCTGATCAAAAAATTTACAGGTTATATATCGACAAGTTTAAAACACCAAGCTGGTGGTTTAGCAAGTGGCAAGTAAATGAAGACAAAGTTGGTTTACCCAATTATTCTCAAGTACCATCTTTTTCCATACAGAATTGCCAATTACTAAAAACCGGTGTGAGGGAAAGAATTAAAGTGTCTTATGTAAAAGCAGGAAAGGACAATTGGATTCCTGTCACCATTATAACAACTGTGACCTTTGTCTTTTATACTTTGATATACATTTATATAAAGTTTAAACAAACAAGAAGTATTTCATCCAACCGGTATCCTTATCAAAAACTTAATATCGGCAATATTGCTGATGAAGATGCTCAGAAAATTATCAAATACATTTCTGAAAATTACCAACGTGAAGATCTAAATTCGGAGGTAATGCAAAAAGAACTGGGGATGACGGAAAATAAAATAGCTGCAATTTTCAAAACATCCCTGAATACGACTTCCAAAAAATACCTTAACTCAATAAGGCTTCAGGAAGCTTGCAGGTTGCTGAAAGAGACTGACAGACAAATAAGTGACATCGCATATATAGTTGGATATACCAGCATTCCCCATTTTAACAGAGTGTTTAAAGAAAATATCGGATGTACACCAAATGAATTCCGGAAAAACCTGTTAAAAACCTCCTGATTCCTTCATAAATCCCTTTTGTGAAGGATTCTGGGGCAAAATGCAAAGCCATTTTGGGTCTCTTTTTAGTATTTCGAGTAAAAAAGAAACACCAAAATGATACAAAGAAAACTGTTTATCATCATCCTGTCCATTTGTTTCCTCCTTAATAAATCAACTGCACAATCTAAGGGATACAAACTAGATTTTGACAGCAATGACTGGGCCCCTTCCTATAGTCATCCGGACTTCACTGTAAAAAATAAGGATGGTATTCTGGTTATTAATACTCTATCTGTAGGGTCTGATTATGAAAACTTTGTGGGGTATCTTCCTAAAACAGATTTAAGTTCTAATCCTTTTGTTTATGTGAAAATCAAAACTCAATACCCAGTAAAGTTTCAACTTAGGTTACTGGATAATGCTAATAAAGAGACTAATGACAACAACCCTTCAATTCCCGTTTCGCCTGATAATGAATATAAATGGATGACTTTTGATTTTACGAATAAATTCAAACAAAGCTGGCCAGCAAATGATACTGTTAACAGTAGAGAGATTGTAAAATTCTCAATTATTCTTAATGCGGGCGGACCAGATTATACAGGTTGGGTTAATATCGACGAGATCGTTTTCGGTGATTCTAATTCAGTGAAGCTTCCCTTTGATCCTATTGTTTATCAGCCCAAAGTAAATCAGCTAGGCTACCTTATCAAAAATCCGAAAGTAGCTATCATCCCCTCTAATAAAATGCTGGCCTTTCAAATCATAGAAAAGACAACGAAAACTTCTGTTTTCTCGAGTACCACATCTTCACCTTCGAAATGGCAATATTCGGAAGAATCAGTTGTAAAAGCTGACTTTTCCGAACTTGAGCAGGAAGGGCATTATTATCTTTTAGCGGAAGGTTTAAAAGCTTCCTATGACTTTACAATAAGTGATACCGTTTTAAATGGTCTGCAAGCTGCTGTTATTAAGGCTTTTTATTTTAACAGAGCTAGTATGGACATTACAGTACCATATGGAGGAAAATGGAGCCGTGCGAATGGACATCCTGATGATAAGGTTCTCATTCATTCTTCTGCAGCTTCTGACGAAAGGCCTGAAGGCACGGTTATTTCTTGTCCCAAGGGCTGGTATGATGCCGGAGATTATAATAAGTATGTTGTTCCGGCGGGAATATCGGTATGGCAACTACTTTCATCATGGGAATACTTCAGGACTGAGACCAATACCATGAGTTTAACGATCCCCGAAAGCAATAATAATCTTCCCGACATCCTTGATGAAGCCCTCTGGGAAATAGAATGGCTCCAGACTATGCAGGATCCGGCTGATGGTGGCGTGTATCATAAGCTAACGAACGCAGAATTTGATCCCATGGTTATGCCTGAGGATGCTACTACTCCAAGATATGTAGTCAAAAAAACCACTCCAGCTACGCTGAACTTCGCTTCTATGCTGACAAAAGCAAGCAGGATATACAGGCAATTTCCTGAATATAAAACAGACATTACGAATACCTGGCTCGCCCAGGCAGAAAATGCATGGGATTGGGCTGTCGCTCATCCGGAGGAGCAATATGATCAGGATCTGATCAACCAAACCTATGAGCCTAATATACATACTGGCGATTATGGTTTACAAAGTTATAATGTAGAATGGGCGGATGAATGGTTCTGGGCAGCTGTAGAATTATACATAGCAACGGGAAAACTGAAATATTTAAATAAAATCAATTTTCCTGACAAACCTCTTGAAGTGCCTAAATGGTCGAACACAGAGTTTATGGGAATTATTTCAATGATAAAAAACAAAGACAAGTTTTCTTCCTATGAAGTTGAACATGCAGAAAACCGTTTGATAAAATTTGCCAATGTGCTAAATGATTATGCCAAAAAATCTCCATATGCAACCTCTATGGGAACTATGGCCTATGACTTTGGCTGGAACAGCAATGCCAATGCTGCAAACCACTCTATGATTTTGCTTCATGCTTATGAGCTAACAGAGAATAAGGATTATTTTAATACTGCAATAATGAATATCGATTATCTGCTCGGAAGAAATCCATTAAACTATTGCTTTGTAACTGGCTTTGGCACTCAATCTCCTCAACATATTCACCATCGCATATCCTCTGCTGATGGGGTGACTGAACCCGTACCAGGTTTAATAGTGAATGGCCCTCACAATGATGATCTCAGCTTTTGTACCTATCCCACAACGATTCCTGCATTCACCTACCTTGATGATGAATGCAGTGCACCCACCAACGAAGTTGCAATCAATATTAACTCTGCATTAGTCTACTCATTGAATGCCTTGAAAAGCATTTATAGTGAGAAAATTCTTAGTCCGGTAAAAAAAAAGACTTCAGAAGAAAAAATAGCCTTGTATCCCAATCCAAATGACGGGACATTCGAAATAGCAGTTCCTGAGATATTTAAAAATGGCCAATGGAAACTGATAAATACATATGGAAATCAAATGGCACAAGGAGTGCTTTCTTCAGAGACAAAGCAGAGGATTTCATTTCATGGTATACACTCAGGACTGTACATTCTGATCTTTAACAATGAAGGGAAAAGCAGCAGTATCAAGGTGAAAATCTATTGAAAGGAACATATAAATAACAAGCAAAAAACGGAAGTGGGTTACACTATCCGTTTTTGCTTTCTGAAATATCAAAAACCAGCTTCATACAAAACCTCTTGCGCCTCCACTGCCGATGGCACCTCCAGCTTCTGTATCATTTTCTGAATTACATTTAAAGGAACAGCATATTCTCTGTTCTCATTTTGTTTCAGAAGGACTTTATATGGAACTTCTACATAAATAATCTTTACCCTTCCTCCATAAGAAGTAAAAAGATCTATCAGCTGCTCTCTCATTGAACGAGTGATATTGGTGGCATTCCATACAAAAGACTTCCTGGCACGCATGTATACTTTCGCAGCTTCCTTTGCTTCCTGAATGACTGTTCCGTTTCCTTTAGAGTCTGTCGGATCAATCTTAAGCCTTCGTCTGATATCGTCAAGCGAAACCACCGGCAGATCAGGAAAATGCTTTTTCACATAAGTATCCTTGCCAGCACCAGGAATTCCTGCCATCATGATCACTTCAAATTTTGTATCATTAAAAGGAACAAAGTCAACTCCACTTTCCTTTCTCTGTAGATAGAAAAACTTTGAGATATTATCACGAAACTGCTTTGCTTTGCCAAAGCAATCATGTTCCCTGCATAGCTCACTGAACAGCTCAATTTTGTAAAGCAATTCATCTTTGTCAGGACATACTCTTCCAAGTATATCCGCCTGAGCCAGGAGAGACAAGTGCATTGTACTCACCTCAAGACTGGCACTGATGGCTGCTTTTACCGGATCTTCCTTTTCAAACACCCAGAGTGGCAAACCATGATGTCTTACAAGTTTTGCTATTGCTTCTCTTATAAAAAATGGAGTTTCAACTTCTGTATACAAAATGTTTCTGGCAGTAAGTTCTCCTTTTTTAGCATGCCCTTTTGAAGTAATTCTGCCATCGTCTTCTATAACTGTTGTAGATCTTTTTTCTACATCATGCAACAATGCTGAAGCAAAAAGAATATGCTGATCCTGTTCATTTAACATTTTGAATTCATCAAGGCCGATTAAAGCTTCAGTGACCATTCTCGTATGGACTTCAACATCACCTTCTCCATGAAATATGGGATCTTGGGGGACACCTTGCATGTCCCTGATCCATTCAAATGTAGATTTTAATTTTTCCCAATCATATGTACTATAGATCTTCCACATATCTGTCTCCTTTCTCTCTTAATAAAGGCGCACGTTTCCAGTTTCTCGTCCAGTGTTCGTCTGTCTTGACGTGACCTTTTCTTACATATTTGAATACATTGTTTTTAAAAGCGCCAACACGATAACCTTCTGTGTTGCGCGTTACCAAGCCTTCCATTGTACATGCCGATTTGGTATGAACATCTTCAGAACCAAATACACTTTGCTGAGATACAATGGAAAGAACATCTTTTCTAAACTCCTCTTCGCTGGAAGGGTTTACTGTCTTTATTTCAGGTACAGTACTAAAATCAAGCATTGCTGCATAGAACTTAGTCTCTTCCCACGAAAGCCATTGATCATGCTCTCTGACACCAAATACATAGAAGTGTTCTGGCAGATTTACATATTTAATGGAATGAACAGCATAAAGATTTTCACCGAAAATCTCCAGATCACCGAGATCACTTTTGATCAACTCCCATTTTTGTTGCAGGTGCCTTGCCCATGGATGGACAGTAGGTGCCGCATGTGATCTAGCAAAAACACCATATTTATTCAGGCAGGAGTTTTCACCATCCAGTTTTTCTGTATGGATCACCTGCTTTATAGCGGACATATCATTCCAATAATGATGGCTTATCCTGTCGTCGCTGGTGGTACCAGGAGAAAAGGGATAATGATATGTCCTTCCGTATTTATTCGAAAGGCTCATAAAAGTAAAATTAAAGCAAAGGGCAATTGCGCTTTTTCAGCTTGCTACAAGTCCCGTAAAATGAATTGTTTTGGATAATAGGATATCTGACTGCTATTTTTTTAGCAGCAAGTAATTAAAGGTGAGGAATAAAAGAAATTACATGACTTCAATTATTTAAAAAATTGTCTTTTATGATAATGCAAAGATATGAGATCTTTTATGAAAGTAAAAATGTGCTGAAAGATATAAATGTTATTGAGTAGGTCTGGAAACCAAAACAGCGGCATCAAATAAATATCTGTAATTATAGCTCCTTTAGTAATTCTCTTAGGTTCAAAATGAAGTTTGGTTACCTCCATTTCTAAACCTTTATTAGAATTTTCAACCACGATATTTGTTTGTACTTTATCCTTATTAACAGTTTTCAATGCTTCCTTAATATAATAATGCACATCTTCAATGTTAATCACATAATAAACACATCTCTTGGTACCCGATCCAATAAAATCAAATGCAATAAAGGGAGCAGGCAGAGAGAATAATTTCTTAACCGAGAGGTCTTCTGTTTTAAATGTATCATTATAAGATGAATCAATCCCCCAACCTATACCGTTTTTAACGTATCCCCAAGACTGTAAACTATCACTAATTTTATAATCATTTTGAGCCAATGATTTTTTAATGAAATCAAATGTTATATTTCGGGGTATTTGCGCAAAGATGGAACTGGTTAGAAAGATAAAAAGAGTAAAAGTTAAAGCGTAACACTTATAAATATTGCACATTCTCAATTGTCAAGTTTAAATATACACTGCTTTTGAATTCTTTATTGAGCAGGTATTTCTGAAATCATCAATAATGCCTTTTTATCATACAATATTATTTCTGTATGAAAGGTAATTTTTCCCTTTTTACGTAGTGGGTAGAAATGAAAAATAGAAGCTTCTTTATTGAGATCTTTAATAAAATTATATGCCCAAATATTATTAGAACTATCTCCTTCAAAAATTACTGCTGATTTATTCGCTTCCAATAAATAATGCGGCAGGTCTTTAATACTAAATACATAGAATAAGGCGGCTTGATATATTTTCTCCTTTTCTGTAGGATTGCAGTTAAAATATAATAGATAAGGAGGTTCTTTGCTTAATAATTTCTTAATTGACATATCCGGTTTTGAAGTATCACTGGATGTCACTTTAAAACCCAGATACTCACTTTTATACATGTCAATATCAAAACCTTTCTTCCTTAAAGTATCAAACAGAACTTCTTGAGTACAGTTCCGAACTGAGTTTACAATAAGGTCAAAAGAAATGTTATTAAATGTCTGGGCAAACAAATCATTTCTTCCGCACAAAAAAATTAGTGTTAATAAAAATATCCTCATCAAAGAAAAATTGAATTGTTCTTTACCCAAACCACTCCTTCTCCTGCTCTTCAGTCAGATTGCCTCCGCAAAGGATTATGCCTACATTCTTGTTCTTAAATTTGTTATTGTATTCCATCACGGCAGCAATACCTACAGCAGAGGATGGCTCCACTTTCAGGCCCGTATGTTTGTAGATCAATTTAACTGCTTCTATGATACTCTTTTCCTTAACTAAAAAGCCTTCATCAATTAATCCATTCATGTCCTGAAGCGCCTGAGGAATTGGTACACGTACAGCAATGGCATCAGCCACGGTATTTAATTTTCTATGGTGAACAACTACCTCCCCTTTTTTCCATGAGTCAATCATTGCAGATGCTTCTTCAGCCTGAATGGCCACCATCTTAGTTTGTGGGCTAAGTTTTCTAAAAACACTGGCAACTCCATTATATAAGCCTCCATTACCCAATGCAACTAACAGGTAATCTAATTTTTCCGGCAATGCAGCAAGCTCCACACCAATAGTTCCTGCACCTTCAACAGTCTCAATATCAAGGCTGTCTTCAACAACTCTTACACCAGATCTTTTAGCAAAATATCTTGAACCTTCCTTAGCTCCTTCAAAATCATCACCAAATAAAATCACATTGGCTCCCAGCTTTCTCATAAGGTTCACTTTAACGGTATTGGCATTAAAACTTGCGAATACAGTAAGATCTATGCCTTTCTTCTGACAGGAATAAGCCATTGCCTGACCAAAGTTTCCGGCACTTGCACAAATTAGCTCAGTCTCGTCTTTCAGATTTGATACCAGTAATTCAGCACCTCTTCCTTTGAAGGAACCGACAGGATTCTGAATTTCAACTTTTAAATAAATATTAGTTCCAAGAACTTCAGATAATGATTCACTCAAATATTGAGGAGAATTCAGGAATACCGGATCAATGACTGTTGATGCTTTATTAATTCTTTCCTGAGATATTCTGCTTTCCAGGGTTTTCATGAAGGGAGCTGTTATTATTCAGCTAATATCTTACTAAGAAATTTGATTATCAAATTCATGTTTCAATCTATGCAGTCTTATTTTATACTACATCTAATGATACAACGCATTTCAACCTGATTATGAAACAATTCTATCAAACTGTCTTTTTTTGTATCATAAAATAAATTTGAAAAACCTGTAGAAAGATTCTACAACCATTAACAACTATAGGACTAAACGAGTATTATTAACGATTAAATCATTATTATAACAAAACAATTTTGTATTTTGCTACAACGATATTTATATAGAATAATGGATCAGATATTTGTAATTGATGATGATTCCATAAGTAACTTTCTTGTAGAGAAGCTGCTTGTAAAATTAAATTTCTGTAAAGAAGTAAAAATCTTTACCAATGGCCTTGAAGCATATAGACATCTTCTTGTATCAGAAAAGCTTCCTTCACTAATTTTTCTTGATATTGATATGCCGGTGATGGATGGATATGAATTTATAAATCAATTAAAAAAATCGGGACTGGATAAAAAAATACCGGTTCTAGTATTTACTAATTTTAACAGAGAAGAAGAAAAGCTGCGTCTTCTAGGTGATTTCAAAGTAGTTCAGAAACCTTTAACTCTTGAAAAAATGCAGATGCTTTTTCCAGCAACTGCATTTTAAAACAAATAACTTATTTCTTATAAATTTCTATTTCAATCTCCATCAAATCACCACCTTCACTAGAGTCCCCCATTTCCACGTAATATCCGCCTTCTTTAGAAGTCCATACCTCATCGTTTTTGTCATTGGTAATGAATTTACCATAACGTTCATTAAAATATTTTTGAAAATCATCGATAAGAGACTCTTCAAATGATAGATTAATATTTTCGATGAATGCTATACCAAAGCCATTTACTTTTTGCTGATCATCAAGATAATAAATGATTTCAGCATATTCTTTCTTATCTATTTCTTTCTTGAAGATCATAAAGTTCTTACCATCTGCAATGAACTGAGCATCTTCTGTTTTTTTCACCGTTTCAGCAGGAACTCCAAAATCATATCCTCTTATGACTCCTTTTTCACTTTTTATAACAGCCTGAACTTCTTTTCCATGGCCTTGGAGATAGTCCTTTGTCTGTGCATGTGCAACACAGATGACTAACATTGAAACTATTAATAGTAACGGATTTTTCATATAGTAAAGTTAATTAAGGGTTTTTCCCTACAAATATAACATTAACACTAAGGGAAAACAAGCATCTGATTGTAAGTGAAAACCTTATACTTTACTACTTATTTAGCCAGTCTAATTCCATCTTGTTCCAGTACAATAAGCCTTTTCTTATATAAAAGTCCTACAGCTTTTTTAAAAGACTTCTTGCTCATCTGCAATCTGACCATTATTTCACCGGCATCACTGTCATCATTAAGGTCAAGATATCCATCATTGGCTTTAAGTTTTTGCAGAATGAATTCAGCAGTTGGATCTATATTCTTAACTCCTTGTTGCTGAAGGCTTACATCAATTTTATTATCTTCTCTGATTGTTTTGATATAGCCTTTTGTTTTATCTCCGGGGTATATGTTTTTAAATATTTCATTATGATATATCAATCCTTTATATCGATTGTTAATAATCACATTTACACCAACTTCAGAAGATTCCCCGATGAGCAGGTCTACTTCATCTTCTTCATTAAGCTCTATGATTTCTTTTTCAAGGAAAGGCTCAATCTTACTGGTTGCGACAAGTCTGTTACTCTCTTTATCAAGAAATAAATAGACAAGGTAGCTTTCGCCTCTTTTCATATTCTTTTTCTGTTCGCTGAAAGGAACCATCAGATCTTTTTCCAGCCCCCAATCCAGAAAGGCACCTACGCTGTTTACATCTTTTACCTCCAGGCATGCAAACTGATTCAATTGCACTTTAGGAATCTGGGTAGTGGCAATAACTCTGTCTTCAGAATCCAGATATATAAATACCTCTATTTCATCATCCACAACAAGGGTAGACGGAATGTACCTGTGAGGTAATAATACAACCTCTTCTTCACCGTCTTTACCCAAAAACATTCCTGGAGGTGTCAGCCTTAAAGCTCTTAATTTGTTAAATTTTCCTATCTCAAACATTCAGCAAAGGTATTTCTAATTTCTCAATAAATTCATGATGTCTTAACGCCTTTAATATCATATCAATAACCTTTAAGGTCCAGTTCATTGGTATCAATTATAGGAACCTGCTTTTTCATCTTCTTTTGAATGATGCCAAAATGATGATGATCTTCTTCATATAATAAAGTAATGGCTTCACCCGGAGATTCTGCTCTTCCCGTCCTCCCTATTCTATGAACATAGTCTATCGGCGATCTCGGCAGTTCATAATTGATAACAAAAGGAAGAAACTGAATATCAATACCCCTGGCAGCAATATCTGTAGCTACGAGCACTCTTAGTTTTCCTGTCTTAAACTTCTTCAATGCATCCATACGTGCTCCCTGGCTCTTATCTCCATGAATAGCTGCTGCCTCAATCCCATTTTTATTTAGCTTAACGACGACATTATCAGCCCGCTTTTTGGAAGAAACAAATACCAATACCTGTTGCATATCACGGCTTTTGATAAGATATCTTAATAACACTCCTTTCTTGTCCGGATGAACGTGGTAGGCCAATTGTTTTATCAGCTCAACTGATTGTTCATCTTTTTTAATCTCTATGGTAACAGGATCTTTAAGGAAATTTTCTTTGATAGAATTAACAGCTTCTCCAAGGGTTGCTGAGAAAAGTATTGTCTGGCGCTGCTTTGGTAGAAGTTTAAATACTCTATTCATTTCTTCTTCAAAACCCAGATTCAGCATTTTATCTGCCTCATCAAGAATCAATATTCTGACATCTGATAGAAATACTGCATTATTATCAATGAGTTCAAGCAAACGACCAGGCGTTGCAACCAGAATATCCGTTCCGCTCATAGCCATCATCTGAGGATTGATGGAGACTCCGCCATAAACAGCAAGGGTCTTTAATTTCTCAGGAAGACCTGAACTGAATTGCTGAAAAACTTCTGAGACCTGCACAGCGAGTTCTCTCGTTGGCACCAGTGCCAGGACTTTAACATACCTGTTTCTTGAAGGAATTTTATTTTGTAAAAGGTCTAAAACCGGCAATACAAAACTTGCAGTTTTGCCTGAGCCTGTCTGTGCTATTCCTAAAACATCCTTTCCACTGAGAATTACAGGGATAGCTTGTTGCTGAATCGGGTAAGCTGTTTGATACTGTTTTTCAATGCCTTTTATCAAAGGCAGAGACAAACCGAGAGAGTTGAAAGACATTATATATAAATTTCGACATTTAAATATACGACTATTTGGACTGCCTTTTCAGAGACAATTTTTGGATGAGAGGGGGCACTTGGGAAAAAAGAGGATCTTTTTCCACTAACAAGAAGATTAAACATCAAACCAATTTTGATAAAAACTACTAAAATATTAGAAGATAGAAATTTAACAAAAACACTACCATTCAACATTTTAAAAGGCAATCCAGAAGAGTTTAGTCTTGAATATTGTGAAAAAAAGAAAACAAATTGCTCCATTTTTAATTTAATTCTATATTAATTCTATAGAGTATGAGTATTGCATCAAAACTTTTGTATATTTGTATGATGAAACAACCTCGATAGGATTTTCAGAATTACAAACAAGAACCACCCAAAAACAATATGCCCATGGAGCCAAATTCGACATTCTTACCTGCGGAAGGTACTGATAAAGAGAAAGCACAAGATCAAGAGCTGAATAAAATTGAAACAGAAATAGAACAGCTAGAGAATGCCGGAGCTAATCTTGAGGTAAACGAACAGCTCATTGACAAGATTAATGAATTTAATGCTAAGAGTCCTAAAATGCGCTGGATTGTTGGTGGTACCATTGCATTTGTAGTTGCAGCATTCCTGATTTCTTATAACATTATAGCTTCTCAGCCGGATTTGGTTCAACCAATCGCACTATTTCTAGAGAGCGTCTTTAACGTACATCTTATCGATTTCATACTTGTAGGTTTAGCAGCTCAAATGGTTGACGGGGCATTAGGTATGGCATATGGAGCAACCTGTAGTTCATTTCTTTTAACTTTAGGAGTTCCTCCTTCAGTAGCCAGTGCAAGTGTACATGTTGCTGAAATTTTTACAACAGGAGCCTCAGGAATTTCGCACCTTAAATTCGGTAACGTCAATAAAAAATTATTTAAATACCTTCTGATACCAGGAATGCTTGGAGCTATTCTGGGAGCTTACCTCCTGTCTGATATCATTAATGGCGATATTATAAAACCATTCATTTCTGTTTATCTTTTAATACTCGGAGTTATTATACTCAGAAAAGCATTCCGTAAAACCCAGGTTAAAAAGAAAACTAAAAACCTTGGATGGCTTGCCGGATTCGGAGGATTTATGGATGCCGTTGGTGGCGGTGGCTGGGGTCCTATAGTTACTTCTACTCTTTTAAGCAGAGGAAGAACAGCAAACTATACAATCGGATCTGTAAACCTTGCCGAATTCTTCATTGCTCTTGCTGGTGCCGGTACATTCCTGATCTTTACCGGAATATCAGGATGGCAAACGATCATAGGACTTGTAATAGGCGGTATCATTGCTTCTCCTTTTGCAGCATTCTTAGTTTCGAGAGTTAAACGTAAGCCAATTATGATTACAGTTTCCTTGTTAATTATAGTGCTAAGTTTAAGGACTTTTTTCAACACTAACTATGCAAAGCTTTGGGATAATATCCTGGGATTGTTTTAAAAGAAACTCATCTCCTTCTATTTGTCTTTTAAAAGGGGAGAACAGAAAGAGTCTGCTTTATATTGAGGCAGACTCTTTTTGTTTAACTATTACTACTGACAATTTAAAGAACGATTATCTTTATCTTTAAAATTTTTAACTAAAAGATGGAACAGATAGAGAGATTAAAATCAGATTTTAATATCAATGTATTTTGCCTGCTAAACTCTACTACCAATAACCTTTTTTTCCATGCTACGAGATATTGACAACTACTATTTGACCAAGGAAGAACCTAATAAAAGTTGTTTGCTTGCTTTGAGAAGTATTATCCTCGAACAAGATAAAGACGTTGCAGAAACTCAAAAGTATGGAATGCCTTGCTTCATCTATAAAAAAAAGGCATTCTGTTATCTATGGACAGATAAAAAAACGAATGAACCCTATATTCTGATGGTTGAAGGAAAACACCTTGATTTCCCAGAATTAGAAGTGGGCAACAGAGCAAGGATGAAGATCTTTAGAGTTAATCCGAATAGAAATTTACCTATAAAAAAGATTCATCTTATTCTGAAACAAGCTCTGGATTTGTATAGAGATGGGATAATAAAGATTTAAGGTAAAAATTTATTCTTGCTTTTTCATCTTACCTCTAGGGAGCTATACTTTTGCAAGAATAATATCATTAATCCTGACAAAATGAGAACGAAACTTGTTGTAATAATTTCTATTGAATTCCAGAACTTCATATGAACAAACGGACAAATTGATATAATTTAATAACTGCTATGCGAAATGTTTGAATATTATTGAACATTTGAGACGCCATACATGGTTTCTCTACCCCCCTCCTTCCGGTATTTTTAAAAAAAGACTTCCAGCTACTGACATACTGCTGTCACTCCTGACCATTAATTTTGATTCATCATCAATTAAAATCAAGAATAAAATGAAAAACAAACATGTACTGAGAGGGTTAGCAACCATAAGCTTTTACGCTGAAGACCATGAAGCTGCAAAGAAATGGTATAGCGTTTTCTTAGGAGTAGAACCATATTTCAATGTTCCTGGATATGCAGAGTTTCGTCTCGGAGACTATCAGCACGAATTGGGTATCATTGACAGTAAATATGCTCCTTCCGGAGCGTCAGAAAAACCAGCTGGAGCCATTGCCTACTGGCATGTTGATCATCTGCAGGAGACCCTTGATAGGCTCATCAACCTTGGAGCAACCCTTTATCAACCAATTACTGACCATAGTCAGGGTGCTGGAAGGTTTGTTACAGCCTCTGTTACTGATCCCTTCGGAAACATTCTTGGCATTATGACTAACAAACATTATCTGGAGATCCTTGAAAAAACAAACAGATAGACTATGGAATTTAAAGATGGAAAACCTGCTATTTATGCTAAAACAAGGGAGGACTGGCGAAGCTGGCTAAAGCAGAACAGTCAGACAGAAAAATCTGTCTGGCTTATTCTTTATCATAAAAAAAGCAAATTCCCTTCTGTGAATATTATTGAAGCAACAGAGGAAGCGCTTTGCTTTGGCTGGATCGACAGTCTGGCCAAAAAAAGAGATGAAGAAAGTTATTACCTCACATTTACACCTCGCAATCCCAAAAGGAGCAAATGGAGTAAACCCAATATTGAAAGGGCAGAAAGAATGATTAAAGAAGGCAGGATGACTCAATATGGACAACTGATGATTGACATAGCAAAAGAATCTGGTCAATGGGAGCAATAGAACATAGAAAGTATTTTAAGTATGATTAAAGGAATATTCATTAAATTGGCCTTATACAAAACTGATAGTTCTGTCAAACATAGAAAACAGACATAAATATGAAGATCGAGGCACAGACTTTAAATAATATTCCTTTGGCAGAGGTTATATCAGATTCAATTCTTATCACAAATCTTCAGGATGCCCTGGACTTGCTTGCTGATCTTTATTATCAAGGTTTCGATGGTATTATGATTTATGAGAAAAATTTTGCTCCTACTTTTTTTGATCTCAGTTCAGGCCTCGCAGGAGAAATATTGCAGAAATTTTCAAACTACAGAATAAAGCTGGCTATTATCGGAGATTTTTCAGCATATCCAAGTAAAAGTCTAAAGGATTTCATGTTTGAAAGTAATAAACTAGGGCATGTCAATTTTGTCTCTTCCCTTAAGGAAGCACAGAAAAAACTATCGGGGATATAATCCTCGACGATTTCACCACAAGAAAAAAACACCTAAAAATCAACTTTTTACTACAAGAAACATTCTTTACAAGAATGAGTTTTTGAGTATATTGATAAGAAAAATCATAAATAAACGAAAACGGGAATTATGATATAACTCAGATTACCTTGAATCTTTTTAACATTTTATTTCATTAATAACCATAACAATCTTTTAAATACTTTTATGAAATAATTTTTATGATATGAAATTGGTAATCTCTAAACGACTAATATTTTTTTTAATACCTGTTCTTGCCCTACTATCTTCTATTTTATTTGCATTGGTTCAGGTTCAGAAATTACAAGGTACTTTAAAATGGGTAAAACACACCAGCAATTTAATTATCAGACTAGAATCAATGACTCTGAATATTTCCGAATCTGAATCCCTTTTATTTGGGTTTATAATGACCAAAGACGATACCTTCTTAAAAAGATATAACGAAACGGTAGAATCAGTAAACAAAGACATTGAAAACATTGAAAAATCGCTATCAGTTAATCCCGTCCAAATCGATAATTTTAAAGAGATCAAAAAACTGGTAAGGAAAAAACTAATTCTCCAGAATGAAGCTATACGTTTTATCAAAACTGAAGCTTTAACAATCGAACAGACAATGTTAAGATTTAACCTAGGGAGAACTTATCTTGAAAAAATAAAAAAAATCAAACAGGTGATGGAGGCGGAAGAATCTACAATTTTGGATCATAAACAAAATGCCTCCAATGAGGATATCAAGAAAACTATTTATGGAGTTTTATTCAGTTTTATTGCTAGCTGCATTGTTGGCTTTTATTTATTTATATTCATTATAAAAGATATTGCAAATGAGAAAAAAATAAAAGACAACTTAATCGAAATAAACGAAAACAAGAATAAATTTTTCTCCATAATCAGTCACGACCTCAAAGGACCTGTGAGCAACATTTTAAAACTGTCAGAACTTGCAGTAGAAACCAAAGACCAGGAAGAATTAAGGAAAATTAATGAAATGATCGAATTGTCAAGCAGGAAGGTACATGTACTACTAAGCGATTTACTGAACTGGGCAAGCATTCAAATGAATTCGATCAAAATATCACCAAAAAGTATTAGGCTGAATGAATTAGTTGAAGAGAACATTAATGTTTTAAGCGATATGGCAAATAATAAAAACATTAAACTTCTAAATGAAACAGAGCTCTCTACTATCGTTTGGGCAGATTATGAAATGTTAAGCACTGTTATCCGTAACTTAATTTCAAACGGAATAAAATTTACCGATTTAAACGGCTATGTTAAGGTAACTTCCAAATATCAAAATGGGAACATCGAGATTTACGTCTCTGACAATGGAGTTGGAATGCCACCTGAAGTAAAAAACAAATTATTTAAAAAGGATATCACCTATTCGAAAGCAGGGACAGCAAATGAAAAAGGGTCAGGGATGGGACTCAAAATCTCAAAAGATTTTGTCGAAAAGAACGGAGGAACAATTTCGGTTGAAAGCGAAGAAGGAAGAGGCACATCCTTTAAAATAGTTTTTAGCAACAGGAATTAATACAACCAATTATACCATTCGATTTTTATCTTTTAATCCTAAATAATTTCATTATTTAAGAAGTAAAAGGATTTTAAAATATTTTTATCAATCTTGTCCAATACAGGAAATGTCAATTGTTATAAGATTGAAATCAAAATTCAATTTCATTAAAAAAAATTAATCATGGAACAATACGCACTGATTATGAGACATGAGGACGGCAAAAAAGTTGCTTCTCCGGAACAAATTCAAATATGGATGCAACAAACAATGGACTGGATTGGCAGCATATCCGCTAAGAACAAATTTGTAAGCGGGACTGGCCTTCCATTTGATAATGCCCGCGTGATAAAAGCAAGCGATAAAGGAAAAATCGTTACTAATGGTCCATTCGGTGATATCAAAGAAACTATCGGAGGCATTATTGTAATCAAAGCTGCTTCGGTTGAAGAAGCAGTGGAATTTGCAAAAGGGAGCCCTGTATTGCAGGGAGAAGGAAATAGCATTGAGGTTCGAAAAATTGCTAAAGATGATGGAACACATTAAGCAATGATTACCTTATTTACATTCCACGAATGAAACAGAATGAACTGATACCACATCTATTCAGAACGGAGTTTAGCAAAATATGCTCCGTTCTCACCAGACTGCTGGGTATTGAACATTGTGATACTGCTGAGGACATAGTAAGCGAAACTTTCTTATCTGCCCTGGAAACATGGACTTACAAAGGAATTCCGGAAAATCCTGTTGCCTGGCTTTATACAGTTGCGAAAAACAAAGCCAGAAATCATTTCAACAGAACTCAGCTTTTTACTGATAAAATTATTCCACAACTGTCAGGCAATTTGGTAACTACATTTGAATTAGATCTCTCAGAAAAAAACATTACTGATAGTCAATTGCAAATGTTGTTTTCAATCTGCCATCCAGCTATTCCAAATGAAGCCCAGGTTGCACTGGCATTACGCATTCTTTGCGGATTTGGTATTGAAGAATTAGCCTCAGCATTTTTAACCAACAAAGAAACCATCAATAAAAGGCTATACAGAGCGAAAGAAAAATTAAAAACAGAAAAAATAAAAATTGAATTTCCCTCAGAATCTGAAATTAATACAAGACTCGATGCCGTCCTCACAACATTATATCTATTATTCAATGAAGGATATTATTCAGAAAGCAATGATAACCTGATCCGTGAAGATCTTTGTATGGAAGCCATGAGACTTACGATGCTACTGATTAAAAATGAACAAACTGACATTCCACCAGTAAATGCTCTTTATGCTCTTATGTGTTTGCATGCCTCAAGATTTCCAGCAAGGATAAATAACTCAGGAGAAATGATTCTATATCATGAACAGAATGAATCCTTATGGAATTATGAGTTAATATCTATGGGTGCATACTATCTCAACAAAGCATCTCAAGGAGATTATGTCTCACAATATCATCTGGAAGCTGCTATTGCATATTGGCATACTCAAAAGAATGATACGATTGAAAAATGGGAAAATATATTACAACTTTATAATAGATTATTGGAAATAACCTACTCTCCTATTGTTGCACTTAACAGAGCATATGCACTTTCTAAAGTAAAAAGTAATGCAGAAGCGATTGAAGAAGCTGAAAAGCTACAACTAACAGATAGCCACTTTTACTTTATCCTTCTTGCTGAACTTTATAAAAAAGAAAATAAAGGGAAAGCAAAGTCTTATTTAGTAAAGGCTTTAGAGCTTTCGAAAACCAAATCAGATAAATTCTCCATAACAAAACTTATGGATAGTCTTAGATAAAAAAACAGAGCATACAGGAATTTTCAAGTTAAAATATTAACCTTCCACCAGATTTTCTTATCTGCTGAAAATTCTATTCAATTCACTTTTAGTTATCCATTAAACTTCTAATTTGGATATTAAGCAGTCTTATAATACTAACACCTAATCTAGTAAAATTATGAATGCAATTTTTCACACCGATCAAATCTGGTCTATTGAAAACTTCCTTTCCAGGTCAGAGTGTAATGACCTGATAACACTGAGTGAAAATATCGGATTTAAAGAAGCTGAAGTTAGCCTTCCTTCCGGCGCAAAGATGATCAAGAGTTTAAGAAACAATGAAAGAGTACTCCATTCAGATATTGGCCTCGCCTCTATGCTTTGGACCAGGCTCGAAGACTTTTGTCCTAAAGATCTTGACAACTCTTTTCCTTTAGGGTTAAATGAACAATTCAGATTTTATAAGTATGAACTGGATCAGAGATTTAAAAGACATATCGATGGTAGATTCAGAAGAAACGAAACAGAAGAAAGCCGTATCACATTTATGATCTATTTAAATGAGGAATATGAAGGAGGAGAAACAGCATTTGATGAGGTGACAATTTTCCCAAGAACAGGTATGGCATTGTGCTTTATTCATGAATTGAAGCATGAAGGCTGCCCTGTGAAGAAAGGTGTAAAATATGCGCTAAGATCAGATGTGATGTATAAATTGATGGCTTCATAAAGCGTCATCAACTTAATCATTTATAAAACTTCTTGATTTGTCATTCATCGTAATGCAGGTCAGGAAGTTTTTTTACAATTTTAATTTTTTCCAAAAAGAACAAACACCCTTTATCTATTGATATTCAATACATATATCTATAATCTATCAAACCAATGCGATGTGCTTAATATTTTTACTATAGACAACTTTTTATCCCAAAAAATATTTGCCGAAATTACACGTTCACAAACAGTTAAATTAATTGAAAGTTACCATTAAAGAATTTTAAAAAATTATGAAAAATTTTTATCTGGCTATTTCATTTATAGCATTTTTATCCTCATGCGCCTTTCACTCAGGAAATGTGTCTTCGGGATCCATAGTTGATTGCCCTATGAAGACCATCATAACAGGTCAGGCATCTACCTCTAAATTTTTAGGATTGGGAGGATTAAGTAAAAATGCTTTGATTGTGGATGCCAAGCAAGACCTTTACAGAAAAATTAGTGTCAAAAAGAATTTAAAGCTTACCAATTTTTCAGTTGATTTTAAGACTACTTACATTCTTTTTTATTCTTCAACCATTGCAACAGTGTCTGCAGACCTTTTTGACTGTAGTGGTACAGAAGATTCTTCTCCTAATGCTGACTCTGACAATCAATCTATGATTGGAGGGCTATTACCAGGAGACAGCATTATATATGAGTACAATGGCTTCCATAAAGGATTGGTATCAAAACATCTGAGTAAAGAAAGATGTGCCATTACTTTCCAATACAACAATGGTCGTCTCAAAAAGCAAAATGTGAGTCAAAATGTTATATTTAAAATAACAGAACATACTTCCAACAAAAACTACTTTGGCTATGACATAGGGGAAAAGGCTTCTGTAGAAGTTCTAAACCTTAAAACAAATACCAAGACTGTTAAGCCTTGTACTATTATAGGCTTAAATGAAAACAAGCTTTTGATTTCTTATAATAAGGAAGACGGGCAAGAAAGAATTTTAAGCGTTGATAAGAGTTTAATAAGACAATAAAAGCGTAGAGACGCCCTGCTGGCGTCTCCTTTTTCAATAGCAGATATTAAATAAATTTCAACCCAATCTATCGACAATCAAAAAACACTTTTATTCAATTGAAAAATTATACAAGTAGAAAGAGATACTGTTTTTGACAGGAGAGACGCCAGCATGGCGTCTCTACAATAAATTACCTTCTAATATTCTTTGTAAATCTTCGGAGGTTCGTACTCTATCAGTGATGTCTGTCATCTCAAAAGTATACACTCCTCCTCTTTTAACTTGTTTAGTTTTCCATTTGCTTCTATCAAAGAAATAGATTTTATTATTCCTTGTAAAAAGTAATAACATATTATCTCCTGTCGAACTGCATTGAAATATCTTCGGATCAAAACTAAACGCAGCATTTATATTCGGATCAATAAGAGAAAGTCCTTTGAAATTGCTTATTTCAACTTTGTCTTCTGTTACATACTTTCCTTTAATTAAGATCGGTCTTTTTATTCGGTATACCTGATCACAATTATATACCCCAAAGCCTTTTATCTTTAAATTGCGCACGAGAGGATCAATATATTGACCAGGAATGACCAGTTCATTTATACCTTGATTAATTACCCGATTTAAACCAGATCTAAAAAGGTCTAACTTACGCTCTCTTGCAAGCTTATTTATATATTGATCCGCATTATCTCCATATGCTTTAATGGAATCCAGATGCGAATCTATTCTTTTCCGTAATGCTCTGTTTGTATCCAGTGAAGCAAACCATTCTCTCTGTGACATATTCAGTTCATCTTCAGTCATAATGAGACGCGCCATTCGGAATATACTTTCATTTCCATAAAAACTTAGGCTATCAAGCACCCTTGATCTTTCATTACTTAATTTAATTAACTCCTGGTATTCTTTTTCTTTAAGGGTTATTCTTTTATCGTAAGTGAGTATACGTAGTTTTTGCTGCTTCTCATATTCTTCAAAAGATGTAAAGTCAGGCTTGCTCAATCTCAATTGATACATTAAGATTTTTCCATCTGTCTTTAGTTCAAGATAAAATCTATTCAAGACAGTTGTATCTCTTGTAAGACGTACATCGTAAAAAGTTAGATTAGTAAGTCGATCAAAAACATCATCACCATCATAAACAAACTGCGTTCCCTTTAAAGATGCCAGTTCTCCCATTACTACATTCCTGCCATTTTCGTAAATAGTATACCTTTTATCTTTAACCACAATACTCAGACTTGTATCCACCTTTGGGGCTTCGTTCGTGTTAATAGGAATTGTAATAGCTCCACCGGAAAGAAAAATTCTTTTGAGGAAGGAAACGAGTTTTGATTCTTTTTTCTTCAGCTGCTTGTTAATTTCTTCGACCACTATACGATTCGAAGTATTTGTATCAACACCAGCTATTTGTTTGTAATTTTTATCAGCAAACTGAGTATTAAAATCCTTTCTCGGCTCTGCAGGCAAAGCATTCCCCCCTATAGCTGTTTTTTGATAAATTAATGACCGTATGAAGGGACCTTTATAAGATCGATTTATAGATTCCGTCATTAGAGACATAACGGTATCAGCTTCATCCCTTATTTTACTTTCTATCGGATGTATGAACTCCCATTCTTTGCTTTCTTCACTTAGCTTATAAAATCCAATTCCTTCTCCATCTTTAGTCATTACATATTCCATAGATATTTCAGCATTATTCATAATACCTAATGTATCTCCATTTTGTAAAGCATATATTTCAAACATCCCCTCAGAATCAAAATTCTGTTCTTTATATGTCATGGGAATTCCTGACAAAGCAAAATCGGCCCAGGTTCTGAACTCACGATATTTCAACATGACTTCGCCTCTTACAATTGTACCATCTTTACGGGTTAAGATATTAGCAGGCACTTTGATAACAGCTCCAGATCTGCGATCTTTTATTATTGCACCTTTCTCTGCGAAAAACCTATAGACCATAAATGGCAACTCAGGAAAGTTTTCATTTGCTGTTTCCAGTGTTCCTTGACTAATAGAAGAGATTATATTCTCTTTGTTACTGATCCCCACTACCTCTTTATTATTCAAGTCCTTGTTCTCATTCTTTGTGAATAAATAAAGTATTAAACCAGCTACTACAATTACTGAGAATATAATTCCAAAGATCCATTTACCTCCTGATAAGAAGCCTGAGTTCCCTGAATTTAGATGACGTAAATGGGCATCATGTATCAATGACCTTAATGCCTGATCTTTAAGTTTCTGAACCAAAACTTTCTGAAGCATCAATTCTTCTTTAAGCTCCGGATTTATAGCCATGGCTTCGTCCATTTTTATTCTTTCTCCAGAATCCAGTTTATCTTCAAGATAAAGCTCAATCATTTCTACTGTAAACTTTTCCATGATCAGGCCTCCTCCGTTTGATTAAATGATAATTGTTCCTGTTTGGCTATCTTCCTTGCTTTCTCCAGGCATTTGTATTTCTGGTTTTTGACAGATGCTTCCGAACCATAGCCCAGTCTATCCGCAATTAGTAGCATGCTCCATTTATGAAAATAGTAAGCTTCCAGAATTTCTTTGCATTTGGCGCTTATTGCATATAATACATTGTCAAGAAACCGGTATTTCTGTTCTTGTTGATACTCTTCTGTTAAATCCGATTCGTCTGCAGCCTGATCAAAATCGTAGGAATGGATATAGCGATTTTCCTTTTGAAGTTTGTCTTTCCATAAAAATTTACACACACTGAAAAGGTATGTACTTATCTTTGAAGTCAACTGAAAGTTAGGTTGTTCAGCTCTTCGGCAAAAAATTATTAATGCCTCCTGAAATATATCCCGGGCATCATCATCAGAACCTCCATGGTTCTTTATAAACTTGCAGATAGGAGGATATGCATTATACAGTATATCAAATGCGGGAGAATGCTTGCCCAGCCGTAATAATTCTAAGATTTTTGAATCATTCATAAAATGTCTTAATTTTCTGGCTTAATGGGTCCGAATTGCAAAGGTCACCCAGAATTTTTATTTTTTTTTCGGAATTCAAAAAAATTACTAAAAATCATGAATTAATGTAGGTTTATTCTTACTGAAATTGAACATTTTGAGACGCCATGCATAGCGTCTCTACAAATTAAAAACTTTTAAAACCTTCATATCCTGATCAAACTCATACACTCTTGGCACTCCTGTGGCTAACGTAATATTCGGAATCTCTTCAGGACTAATATTTTCCATATACATCATTAATGCTCGGAGGCTATTTCCATGTGCAGAGATAAGAATATTTTTACCTGCTTTTAGCTTCGATTCAATTTCTTTCTGATAGTAAGGAACCACTCGATTTCTGGTATCCTTCAGACTTTCTCCATGAGGAGGTGCAACGTCATAACTCCTTCTCCATAACAGAAACTGTTGCTCTCCGTATTTTAGCTCTGTCTGCTTTTTATTCAACCCCTGCAAGTCCCCATAATGTCGCTCATTCAATGCAGGTGAACCGAATACCGGTATTCTTATTTTATCACATTCCCTCAGAATGATATTTAAAGTTTCTATAGCCCTTCTTAGTACAGAAGTAAAAGCTATTTCAAAGTTATAAGGCTTTAACAATATACCTGCCTGTTTTGCCTCTTCTCTTCCCAGCGGTGTCAGGTCTACATCTGTCATTCCTGTAAACCTGTTTTCAAGATTCCAGACAGATTGCCCGTGTCGAACGATAATCAATTGCGCCATTTAGAATTAAGTTGAAATAAGAATTATTAACCGTTCTGTCTGAGGTAAGTCAGACTTTTATCCATATCATTGCCATGAGTTAACATCTCCTTAAATATATCTCCTTTTTCTTTAATCCTTTGAAATATCGTTTTAATATTAAACTCCACTGGATCTAAACCTTTTTTAACCTCACTCCACTCGAGTGGTGTACTAACAGTAGCTCCAGGCTTAGGCCTCAGGCAATAAGGTGCTGCAAGGGTTTGTCCCATTCTGTTTTGAAGGAAATCCAGATAGACTTTATTCTGCCTGTTCTTAGGCATACGTTCAAGGCTTGTAAGCTGAGGCACCAGATTATTAGTAAGCATAGCAATGAGAAATGCAAAGTCCTTGCCCTGATCATAGGTATACTGAGCACCTAATGGAATATAAATGTGAATTCCTTTTGAACCGGATGTTTTACAAAAGCCTGCTATCTTTCCTCTATCCAGTACATGCTTCACTGCCTGCGCCACCTCCACCACAATGTCGAATGAGACCCCTACAGGATCTAGATCTATCACAGTATAATCAGGGTACTCCGGAGACTGTATCCTGCTGCTCCAGGTGTTTATTTCAATACACCCCAGATTGGCCATATAAAGTAAAGTCGCTTTGTCCTGACATAACATATAGTTCAGTTCCTTCTCATTTGAATCTGAGTATATTTTCACGGTTTCTACCCATTTAGGAATGGAATCAGGCATATCTTTCTGAAAAAAACTTGGTTTATCATAACCATTGGGATTCCTCCTCAGACTTTCCGGTCTGTCTTTCAGATAAGGTAGTATAATGGGGGCTATGTGATCGTAATACTCTATCAGATCTTGTTTCACATAGCCCTCTTCAGACCAAAAGACCTTTTTAAGATTTGTAAATTTTAATGACTTTCCTTCTACTTCCACCAAAGCATCCTGCTTCTTTTTATCCAGAGTCTCTTCACTGATAACGCTTTCATATGATTCATCCGGAAGTGCTGTAACAACTTTCGACTTCTTCTTTATTTTTCCTTCCAGTGCTTTTTTCCGGGGAACTGCTTCACGCTGCCCTTTGGATGGTTTTTCTTTAGGGGCATTAATGATTACTTCAGCCTCCCTCTTATCAGCTTTAATCTCTTTCACCACTTCTTCAGGAGATTTATCTTCTCTAAGTCCCATGAAGATTGGAATTCTCATTAATCCTTCTGATGTCCATTCCTGGAATTTTATCTCACATACGATTTCAGGTTTTACCCAGTGAATAATACCAGGAAGCTTCGGAACGCTTTTGAAAGGAGCCTTTTTATTTTCCAGGTGGACTAATCTGTCATAAATATCATTGAGGGCAGCATCATCAAAGCCTCCTCCTGAATGCCCGATATAAACAAAGTGGCCGTTTTCATATGCACCAAGAATCAATGAACCAAGGTGTTTGCGTGATCCTCTTGGTTCTGTAAACCCGGCAATAACAGCTTCCTGCCTTTGAGTTGTTTTAATTTTAACCCAGTCCCGGCTTCTTTTATTCAGTATATAAACACTATCTGATTTCTTCCCAATAATACCTTCAACTCCTTGCTGTACGGCCTTCTCAAAGAATGGAATACCAGCTTCTTTTATGTGATCATTATATCTGATAATATTATTGTGAGGCAAAACCTGTTTCAATAACTCTTTCCTTTTCAATAATGGCAAAGAAGTCAGATCATATCCATTGAGGTAAAGAAGATCAAAGACATAATAAACAAGATTTCCTTCTCCTGTTCTTTTGTAATTCTGAATTAATCCAAAGTCAGCTATATTACGATCGTTGAGGACTACGATCTCTCCATCAAAAACTGCCTGCAACCCCAGCTTTTTAAGCTCAACAAGAACAGGTTTAAACAGCTGGTTGAAGGAATTGTTATTTCTGGAATACAACTGAACATCCGTATGATTGATTTCTGCTACTGCACGATAACCGTCCCACTTAATTTCAAAGATCCAATTTTTATTATTAAAAGGCTCCTCCAGTAGTGTTGCCATCATGGGCTGAATCTGATGGGGCATGGGCTTTTCAACTGCATCACTCAAATCAAAAGGAACTTCTTTAGAACCGGAAATCCATACATCTCCTTCCTTTTCAGACTGCCTGGCAATTTCCTCCATCGATCTACCCGAAAGTACAGACCTATCCTGCTCTTTCACATCATCCTCAGTTGCATATCCATCATTCTTTTTGATGAGCAGCCATTCATTCCCTTTTCCTCCAGGCCTGTACGTCTTTACGAGAGCAAACTCTCCATTGAGTTTTTCTCCATGAAGAATAAACTTCAGGTTTCCTGCATGAAGCCCAGCTCTCAGAGCTTTTTCATTTTCCTGTCTGTTCTCAGGATCGATATTTGGAGCATAAAATACACCCCGATCCCAAAGCATTACCGTACCTCCCCCATAATTTCCTTTTGGAATAATGCCTTCAAAACTTCCGTATTCAATAGGATGGTCTTCTACCATCATAGCAAGCCGTTTATCTTTGTTATTCAATGATGGCCCCTTTGGAACAGCCCAACTCTTTAACACACCATCTATCTCAAGTCTGAAATCATAATGTAGATGAGAGGCATCATGTTTCTGAACAACAAAACTTAGTCTTCCTTCCCCCTCCTTTTCTTCGCCTTGTGGTTCTGGTGTTTCATCAAATGCTCTTTTCTTTCTGTATTCCTGAAGTCCCATAGTTCCTTACTCCTTTTTAGCTTTTCTCTTTGCTGCAGGTTTCTTTTCTGCAACCTTTTTCTTTTCAGGCTCTCTGTTTTCAGGAACTCTTTCTTTTGAAGCAGACAAGCTGGCTTTTAATGTTTCCATCAGGTCTCTTACCTGCGTAGGTTCAGGTGCTTTTTCTGTTACCTCTATTTTTAACCCTTTAGCTTTAGCCTCAATTATATTTTTCAATTCATCGATATAGGTATCCTTAAACTGCTCAGGCTGGAACTTCTCTGTCAACTGGTCTATAAGCTTAAGCGCCATTGATTTTTCTCCTTTACCAATTATATCAGCCGGAGGAAGCTTCAATTCTCTATAGTCTCTCAGGTCTGCATAATACCGCAGTTGATTCAGGATAATCACATCTCCTACAGCTTTCAAAGCACAGATATGTTCTCTGTTTCGAAGAACGAAACTTCCTATACCTACTTTCTTTGACTCTCTAAGAGCCTCCCTAAGCAAGGCATACGGTTTCTCCGCAAATTTATCAGGCTCAAGAAAATATGGTTTTTCGTAATAAAGCGGATCTATCTCCTCTTCACTTACAAATTCCTTTATCTCTATTGCTTTTGTTTTGCGGGCATTAGCCTGTTCAAAATCTTTATCTTCCAGCACCACATATTTGCCCTTATCGATTTCGTACCCCTTTACAATCTCTTTAAAATCAACTTCTTCACCAGTAATGGTATTAATTTTTGCATATCGTATAGGGGCCAGATTCTTTTTTGCCAGCATATCCAGATCCAGACTGCTCTCCCCTGAGGCACTGTACAGTTTAATTGGTATGTTCACCAAACCAAAACTGATTGCACCTGACCACATTGATCTCATTTTTCTTCCTCCATTTCCCTTAAGAAATTAACTAAACATGAAAATATTTTGTTGAAAAAGGAAGGTTCTTCGTTAATAGTCAGGCTAAACAAAACCTAATCGGGATTAAGCATTTAAAAAGTGGTAGATAGTAACAATCCCAATCTGGGGTAAATTAAGCTATTGATTATAACGATTAACAGGATTTTTTCAATGGTTAATGCTTAATTTGGGTTTAAGAAAACAGTATTTTTGCCTAATATTGAAGTGTGTGAAAAAAGATTTTAAAAAAATACTGATTATTCAAACAGCCTTTCTGGGCGATGTAATTCTGGCAACCCCTCTTGCAGAAAAACTGCGCAGACATTACCCCAATGCCCAAATTGATTTCCTTGTAAAAAAAGGCAATGAAAGTCTTCTGAATAACAATCCTATCCTGAACGAAGTATTGGTATTTGAGAAAAAAGATAAGATCAGAAACCTGTCTAAAATCATTTCAAAGATTCGCTCCAATAAATATGATCTCCTTATCAATCTTCATCGCTTCGGTTCTTCAGGTATTATAAGTTTTTTATCAGGAGCAAAGTATAAAATAGGTTTTGATAAAAATCCTTTTGCGTTTTGCTATAACAAAAAAGTAATACATCAAATCGGCGACAACACTCACGAGGTAAGCCGTAATCTGAGCCTTATTGAAGACATAACAGATAGCAAGCCTGAAAAACCAAGACTTTATTACAGCAAAGAAGACGAGCAAAAGGTACAACCACTTAAAGGTAATTCCTATATATGCATGGCCCCGGCATCTGTCTGGTTTACCAAACAATTTCCGGAAGATCAGTGGGTGGAGCTTATCAACAGGATAACCTCTAAATACAAAATATATTTACTCGGGGGTCCAGGTGATTCAACCCTTTGTAATTCTATCATAAACAAAACTGAAAATAAAAAGGTTGAAAGCCTTGCAGGAAAACTTTCTCTGCTTCAGTCATGTGCACTGATGAAGGACGCTGTGCTTAATTATGTAAATGATTCAGGCCCTCTTCACCTTGCAAGCAGCGTAAATGCAAATGTGTGTGCGATATTCTGCTCTACTGTGCCGTCTTTTGGTTTCGGACCACTAAGTGATTTTTCAAGAGTAGTTCAGATGGAAGCCGAACTGCAATGCCGTCCTTGTAACCTTCATGGATATAAGGCATGTCCTCAAGGACATTTCAAATGCGCGAAAGATATCAGGGTGGAACAGCTTGTGAAAGTGCTTTCAGAAGTTGAAAGTTAAAAGTTGAAAGTAATGAAAACTATAACATTAATTTTTTTGCTAACTTTTATTCCGTTTTTTAAAAACTTCGGATATACTTTGGTTTTTGAATCTGAAAAAGTTTTTATAAAAGTTGATACTGCTTCTTTTTATAATGCCATTGGTAACAGTTATCCAGCCTACAAAGTAGCACAAATAAAAAGAGAAATTTCTCGTAGACATTCTATTACGAAGACTGACGAAATTCAAATGGATAAAATGAGTCTTCAATTTATAAATGATAGTAACGAACAGGATAGTATATATATATCATTTAGAAATGAAATTTTTAACATGATTGATTCCAGAAAAGCAAAAGTATATTATAAATCCAACTTGAGAGAAATCACTTCATGGTCGACTAAACAAAAAGGTCCTAATGAAAAGGGTGAGATCAGGAAGATATACCGCGATAAAAAAAATTATAGACACTTTATCACTAAAGTTCATCGAGTTTGTATTGGACCAAGATATCGGTTCCAAGAGGAAAGTAAAAAGTCGAAATGATGAAGATACTCAGAAAGGTTAACTCTACTTTTGTCATAGCTAAATCCCCTCAAACTAAAGATACTAAATATGACCTCTGCATTTCTTTGTAATTATTTCACAGAGAAGACAAAGAGTTATACTGAGAAGATTTCTAAAAACTTCAATCTATTTAATAAGAATCATCCATTTTAATTATAACCTCCTTTATCTCTGGCAATCTCTCCGGCCTTGAAATCACACCCACCGTATCTGTCAAAGCTTGTAAAAAAGAAACAATAGCTTTCTTCTCATATGTACTAAGATCAAGAGAGTTAAAAGGCAATGTTTGATTCTCGATTGCAATTCCCATTCCTGCACCTCCGCCCTTGTGATAGAAGTCTACCACTTCCTCCAATGTATTGTAAATTCCATTATGCATATATGGAGCAGTTAATGCGCTGTTTCGTACTGTCGGTGTTTTAAATGCATACATAAATTCTTTTATACCGATAACATTAAATCGTCCCTTGTCTGTATCAATTTCTTTGGATCCCGGAGAAGCTGGCACACCCAACACTTCAAATTCTGAATCATTGTAAAATGGAGGTACTGCACCATTGAATACTGGAAAAAAATGACAACTTCCACAAAGCGCTTTTCCTGCAAATAAATTATACCCATCAATAGCTTCTTTACTAAGACTGGTAAGATCTCCCTGAATATATTTATCAAATGGGCTATTGAAAGTCACCAGAGTTTTTTCGTATTCTGAAATAGCCTTTTGAATTTTATAAACAGTAATCCCAGACTTATCTTCAAATGCATTGTCAAAAAGCATTCTGTATTCCAAACTCCTATTCAGCTTGCTTGCTGCTTCATCCAAAGTGCTATGCATCTCATTTTCATTATGAACAACATCAAAGATCTGCTGTTCCAGCTGATAAGCCCTGCCATCATAAAAGAATGCTTTCTGAAAAGCCACATCCAACAGAGATGGAGTATTCCTGACATTATCATTAATCAACCCTGCAGTTACTGTTGTAATTCTTCCATCTGTAAACCCCTTTTCAGGATTGTGACAAGTAGCACAAGACATGTTATTACCGCCTGAAAGCCTCGGATCAAAAAATAATAATTTTCCTAACGCAGCCTGCTTTGCATTGTACAAAGTATCATCATAATAAATAGAGAAATATTGCAGATTAAAATTTTCTCTGCTGAAAAGGGAGTTTTTATTTAGATTCAAAGCCTGTTTTCTTGCTGACCAGGGCAGATGAGCAGCGTTATGAAATTTAACAAGACTTTCGTTAAGAGGATTTATATATTTTACAATAAAGCCCAGTCTGTCAAATGAATTAAAATCCGTATGAGCGCTCAATTGCTTACGTGCTGATTTAAACAAAGCAACATTTCTATGAAATAAAAGCATCACCGAAGGCTCGCTTTCTGCATATATGTCAAAAAAATTAAATGTCTTATTCACCCCTTCCAGGCTCCACTCAGATTCTTTAATACCATCAAGGGAAATGGTTGCATCGTAGCCATTGAAACTCATTGTGGCTATTCTGAAGAGTTGTAACTGCATCATTTCAAGCAGCTGGCCATCATTAATTGCTATATTTGAATAATAGTCATTCAGTAAATTTAACTGATCAATTAAATCACTTGTTATTTTTTTAAGCAACTGTAATTGGTTAACTTCTCCCTCATAGATAATCTCTTCAATCTTCTGAAATCCATTCGGATAAAAGACATTGCTACCCATATCGGGATCAAACTTTGGAACCAAGGGCCCGTTTACGTAATACTTAGCTTCTTTAGGAGAAATATATTCAACTATGAACTCAATATGCTTATAATGCTTTCTTGCATTTATATAATGCTTTTTTAATCTGCTTTGGCTAAAAGATTTTTCATTTAAAATAAGGTAAAGATGCTCTTTGCATTTTGACATCTCCTCAAGCATATAGGGTCTGAATAGCTTTGATGCTTTATCTGGGGGGCTTTTATATAAGCATACTCCTGTGGAAGCTATAAAACTTATTATTGACAGAATAAATATCCAGGATCTCATACCAACTGATTATAAAATGGAAATAAGAACTGTCCTTTAAACAGTAGCTTTAGGGAGTCACCCTTCAAAAAGTATATACCTGAATTCAAAACCAATGTTATTTCCATAGCTGAATCTCAAGCTTAGGATACTTCATTAAATAAATCTCCAAATGATTAAATTAAAATTAACAAAGTAACCATTTTAAGTAGTTATTTATAGCATAAAAATCTTCAATAATAACTCTGTTATAAAGAAGTTAAATACTGTTAGGTTCACTTCTATTACAACTCATAAATGAAAAGCCGGACAATTCTTTTTTAATCTGAAATATAATTGATACGGAAAATCTTGCTTTTGTGTTCGTTTCCTATTTTAAGCAGATAAATACCTGTTGAAATTCCAGAGGCCTTTGCATTTAAAGTAAAAGAATTATTTCCTGGAGTTATTGATCTTGAAATAACAGGAGTTTTTACAAGAGATCCGTCAAGTTTGAATAATTCAATAGTAACGGGCAAGAAACCATTGTAGGAGATTGCAATTTCCTCATTAAAAGGATTTGGAGAAACTTTAATTTCCTCTTCAAATTCCCGAGCAGAGACATCTGTAATCAGCTCTATAGTTGCTTCTACCTTTATATTAAACGTATCTGCAATACATTGATATTTATCTGTCACTACAACAACCTGGTCTTCTTCTGGGTAGAACGAAAGAACTCGATCCTCACTATTACCATAAGACCAAACATAATCCCCTTTCCAGGACGCACGTAAAGAAACAGAATCCCCAAGATTGACTTTGATATCCTTCACTCTTCCGGCATCTTTTATAATTGTAAATCTGTCTCTGATTAGGCCATCTGCATTAAGCCATTGCATATCTAGCCGGGAACCTTCCACATCCAGGATCAAAGACCCTCCATTTGTTATATCATTAAATGCTTCCATCGCATTATGGGGATAAGGCAAATGTGGATTTCCTCCTACAGCGCCAGAAACCCCTGAAACTACATAAACTGTCCCATCCGACCTGCGAAAAGAATCTTTAAGATATGTACATGAGTTCTCTGAGCCATCATATCTTCCTGTAGAATGGCTTATATTATGAACATTAGGATCGAAGGAATTTTCCTTACCATAATGCCCTTTGATTAGCTTACTTCGCTCATAACTATGACTATGCCCGCATATGATAAGATCTACACCATAGCGCTCAAGTATTCTTATAAAGTTCCTTCTAATCAATTCAAGTTCAATTTCTGTATCAGAGTTGTGATGCCCCATAGTATATGGAGCATGGTGCCAGTAAGCGATAATCCATTTACTCTTATTCGCTTCGAGATCTCTTTTCACCCATTCCACCTGAGCACCCAGAGTATCATAGAGTCTGGTTTCACCACCCTCTTTACCATATGAATCAAGGGAAAGGAAATGAATATTTCCGTAATCAAAAGAATAAAAAGCTTCTGTTCCAGAAGGTACCCCACCTGCTTCGCCATTTGCGGGCATATCAAAAATATCATAATACGCTATTTTATGATCCACTTGTCTGTCACTGCTCATGGCATAATCATGATTTCCAGGAGCCGGATAGACGGGTATATTTTTTAATGCGTCACTCTCATATATTGAAAAAAAGCCAGCTCTGTATTCACCATCATAACCATTCCAATAGGCATTGTCACCTAATAAGAGCATGCCATTGGTAGGGGCATTTCCCCTATATTTATAAAACTGATCTCTTACGTTTTTTTGATTTGTTGAATTATTACCACAATCTCCTACTATCCAGAAAGAATACTTCCCCTGAGAATCTTTAACAGGAGGTGTAAGAAAATAATTTTTATCTGTTCCTTGTAAAATACTATCTCCGAACCCAATAGAATAATAGTATTTTGTATATGGCTTCAGATTAGAAAGCGACACTGAATGTTCCGTTTTTGCAAGCTGATCTTCAACACTTTGATATAATTCAGAAGGAGACAATCCATATTTCACTATACTACTAACTTTGTTATTAGTTCTCCAACGCAATACAATTGAAGTCGGGGTAGCCTTTTGAAGGTAAGGTCCCCTTACTAATAATGTTTTATTTACATTAATCCCCCCAATCTCGCTTATGCGCATTTGGTTTTCATTCGCAAATCCGGTATTAACTAAACAGTATAGGAATATTATCAAAATCAAAGCTAAACAGGAAGAAGAAAATTGTTTTCTCTTGAAAATTTTGCCGAGAACAACATATTTATAGTTCTGTAAATAACTCATGAATCTATAGCTCTAATTAACTTTTGTTGAAAAAAACGTGAGAGAATACGTTCTATAAATTCAAACGAGTTAACGTATCAATAAGTTACTAAAACCTTTGAATCCATTGTCAATAGAGGAAAGTAGAAAAAGTTAGCTTTTTTACAAGAAAAATTTTAAATCTAAAAAACACAAAAATATTCAGCAAAAGTCAGAAATTGACTTTGAATGTTGGAATGTATGATTCACAAGACATCCTCATACCCTTTAGATTTTTCAAATACTGATTTTGCAAAAGGACACAAGGGGATAATTTTTACATGTCTTTCTCTGGCGAATGCCACTGCATGATCAACCAGTTGTTTGCCTATACCTTTTCCCTTAAGCTTTTCTGAAACTTCCGTATGCTCAATAATGACTCTATCATCACCTCTCCATCTGTAATACATAGTTGCCAATCTTTCATTTCCTTCCTCAATGAAAAATGTACCTTCATCTTCAGTTTCTTTATTCTGAATATCCATATACTGAAATTATAACATTATGCTTAAAACAATAAATTTTCATTAGTTTTATCAATCTCAAACTTTATCGTTCTCTTGATCTCATCATTGATGTTCAGGTGAAACATATTTACCTGTTCTTTGAAACTCTCCATCATAATGAAATTATAAATTTGAATTGAACTGATCTTTGATAAATCCACTTTTTCTGTTTCATAATAAACAATTATTCCCATCTGGTTCTTCTGTTCCGTTTTTACAAACTTCAGGTTCACAGCTGTTTTATTAAACTTTATTGAAAAATTCTTTTGAAAGAAATCATTAACAAACTTTTGGGTAATTTGATTTTTTTGGTTGATAAAAACATCCCCTCCTGAATAATTATATTCTTCCCGTAAAGTATTTTCGAAATCATCCTGAAATACTCTGTGAGTGATTTCAAATACTTTTTTTACAGCAGAATATTTTACTGAAGTATATGCCATTTTTAAGGGATGAGCTGAAGACTCATCTTTAATAAAAAAAAATACAACCACACATAATAAAGCCCTTTTCATTTAAACAGTATATCTACAATCATCATGAATGAAAGACCTGCACCTGCACCAGAAAAAAATACAGTCCACTCCCTGTGCAAAACATTAAAAACCCTTGTTGAAATGTATAAGATGACAAGGAATAGCATTACGATTGTTATCTGCCCAAGTTCAAGTCCGGAATTAAATGCAAATAGTTGCTTTATAATACTCGAATCCTCTCCCATCATAAATTTAAAATTATTGGCAAACCCCAAACCATGAATCAGTCCAAAGGATAAGGCAATGATATAGTTCACCACAACAGCTTTATCAAAAGTTTTTTCAGCAGACACATTTTTCTTCCTTACAATATTTGTCATTGCTGTAAGAAATATCGTCATAGGAATTAGTACTTCGACCCAATTCTGAGGTAAAAGTACATAGTTAAGTGTTGACAATGCGAGGGTAAGAGAATGACCAATAGTAAAGGCTGTAATAATTACCAGTATCTTCCTCCACTCATTAAAGGTAAACAAGGCACATAAAGTCATAACAAACAAGAGATGATCATAGGCTTTAATATCTATGATATGATCCCAACCAAGTTTTAAGTAATCTGAAAACTCAGCGTCAAATAGATGGTAAAGAATATGCAGATACATTAATCAATCATTGGAACATCCATCAATAAAATCTGAAGATCTTCAGAAGCCTCTATGGAAATCTTTTCAGTATTCCAGACACCAAGCCCATCTCTTACATCCAGATCTATACCATTTATTCTTGCTTTTCCTTTAATGATGAAAGCATATACGCCATTCCCTTTAAAAGCCAAAGAATAGTTCAACTTATAATTCTTTTTAAACTTCCCGACAGAGAATACAGCATTTTGATAAAGAAAAAGTGCGTTGGTATCTGTAGGAGAAACTACTTTTACCAAGGTATTATCAGGCTGATTTTTTAAAATACCATTTTTCTGCTGATACCTTGGCTTAACATTCTGTTGATTAGGGAATACCCAGATCTGAAGGAGTTTTAGAGGTTCAGATTTAGAATAGTTATATTCAGAATGCGTAATACCTGTTCCAGCAGACATTATTTGTACATCCCCTGCATTGATGAGGCCTCTGTTTTTCATATTGTCTTTATGTTCAACAGTTCCCTCCAAAGGAATGGTTATGATCTCCATATTATTATGAGGATGTGTTCCAAATCCTTTTCCACCGTCTATTCTGTCATCATTCAAAACTCTGAGTGCGCCAAAATTCATTCTTTCAGGGTCATAATAATCACTGAAGGAAAATGTATGATAACTGAGCAGCCAGGCTATTTCAGAAGTTCCCCTGGTATTAGCTTTATGAAGAACGTATTTAAATTGACCTTCAGGTTTTGTCTGAGCATTAGCATTTAAAACCAATGCGGACAGAAAGTATAAAATCAAGTATTTCATATCGGTGGTGAAAAACAGTAAACGATATAAAAATAAAAATTTATATACTTAAACAGATTGATCTACATCAAGAATGAAGGATTATCTCTTAAATTATAATCCCCTCTAAACTATTCTGGCAGAGTAATGAAAATTGATTTTCGTTTTATGGGAGTAACGTTTCTTGTTCTATGCCCCTTCCCTTTTGTATCTTCCATAAGAAGTATATCTCCTCCTTTAAAATTTCTCTTTACACCCAGGGAAGTTTCAATTTCAATTTCTCCATCAATTAATATAATATATTGCTTTTGAGGAGCTGTATGAAAATCAAAATCATAAGTGGGCTCCACTTCTCTGAATATTACTCCATTAGCAGGATAAGTATCAGAAAGCCTTCCTATGGTACCGGCTTCTTTCAAATCAATAGAGATATCTTCAAAATGACTATCTCCATTAACATCACTGTATACTTTGGTAACACTAAACATTTTGAGCATTATTTAAAACCCATTTTTTGGCCCAGTCTATCTCTTCCTGAATAATAGTATGCCCCATGTCTTTATATACAATTTCTTTAACATTTGCATTCAATTTTGTAAGTAAAGAAGTACTGTCTTGCACCCTTTGAACGGGTACGTGAAAATCAGGATCACTTGTACCTATAAAGATTGGAGTACCTGCAAAATCGCCTTTATATTTATCGGGATACAACTTATCACCAATCAGACCTCCTGTAAATGCAATGGCTCCGCCCCATCTGGTTGCATTTCTGGCAACAAATTCCAAAGTAAGACAAGCCCCTTGTGAAAAGCCTAGGAAATAAATTTTATCCTTCGCTATTCCCTTCAAAACTATATCATTTACTACCCCATTCAATAAATCGATCGAAGATGACAGGAACGGCTCATTTTGAGAGGGCTCTGCGAGAAAAGAATAAGGATACCAGGTGTGATTAGTTGCCTGAGGAGCTATAATTGCAAAATCATTATCCAGTTTAAAATAAGAAGACAGGGAAAGGATATCTTCTGCTGATGCCCCTCTTCCGTGCAACATAATAAGCACTTTCCCTGCCTCTTCAAGTTTTTTGCCCCTATATACAATATTATTCTGATGCATATTTAAAATTATTAAGCTTCTACAAGTTTAGGCAAAACTTTTTCAATCTGACTTCTTTTAGATTCGTATTGAGCTGGAAGTTTCAAGTTTTTTCCTAATTCATTCACATCTTCATCCACTGCAAAACCCGGATTATCTGTTGCTATTTCAAACAAAACCCCACCTGGCTCTCTGAAGTACAGGGAATAGAAATAATTCCTGTCAATCTTAGGAGTAATATTAAAACCTTTACCTTCTACGATATCTCTGTATTTCATCAATGTTTCTTCATCCTTTACTCTAAAGGCCACATGGTGAACAGTACCACCAGCAACATGACCACGACCTTCTCCCATAGCTTCTACCAGATCTACTATATTGGCGTTTTCTACTGTATCTGTCTTAAATCTGAAACGATTTATATTTTCAGCATCTAATTTGAAACCGAAAATATCAGTTAATACCGCAGCGGTATCTTTGATTGAGCTTAGAGTCAGCGTAACATTATGAAACCCTCTTGTTGCTACATTTTCCGCAATATCACCTGATACATAAGGCGTCCGGCTATCAGTTGCTTCATACAATTCAAGCTTTAATCCATCGGGATCAAGAAAGGTCAGATACTTTTCTCCAAATCTTTCTGACGGCTTATTATAAGTAACATTATGGCTTTCAAACCTTTTAACCCAGAATTCAAGACTACCTTCCGGAACAGCATAACCTATTTCAGTGGCCATTCCGGTACCTCTTCTTCCAGGAGTTATACCTTCCCAGGGAAAGAAAGTCAGAATAGAACCCGGAGTACCAATCTGATCACCAAAATAAAAATGGTAAGTGCCAGGATCGTCAAAGTTCACAGTCTTTTTTATTAGTTTGAGACCTAATACTTTTGTATAAAAGTCAAGATTGATTTGTGCAGAACCTGCAATTGCAGTTATATGATGTAAACCTAATATAGTGTCTTTCATAACTTTAGTGTTATTAGTATAAGTATAACTTTCTTCAATTGTTCTCAGAAGCGGAAAACCTTCTCCATTTCTGAACTATAACACAAAGATAGAACACCATATTCCTAATCCTCCTTGATCCAGATTAAGAAAGGATCTTGATACAGGTCAATGATTTGCAGAATACTCTAATTAAAAAAGCCAGTCAACCGAAAGATGTCTCGTTTTGACTGGCTAATTAATTTGAAGTGAATTACTTTTTTATGCGGCCTTGTTGGATGCCTGAACGTCCCTAGTGTTTTTCTGTACTGTTATTGCTCCGAAAATCGCTAACAGAAATGCAAAAGCGTAAAAGCCCTTTTCGCTAGGCAATAACACAGCATTCCAAAGTCCTACAACCAGCAATACTATTGACAATAAGGTTGCAAACCAGCTTAATCCATAATACAGATCCGTTACAGGAACGCCTTCCAGCTTGTCTCTCACACTTTTCTGTACTGATATTACTGAAAACAAACCAAACATTAGTACTGTAAAATAATATCCTTTTTCATTAAGTAGCATTTCAGCTCTCCACAGACCAATTAAATAGCCAAACATTCCTGCGCCTAAAGCTATCCAGGAAGCTGCAATAAATGCATTTGAAGGTTTTTGATTCATAATAATTCCATGTTTAGGTAAATAAAAATTAAAGTAATTTATTAAAAGCTTAAAGTTTGAACGAACAATATTCCCCGATGTGGAAAATCCCGATCTCTATAATTACATAAATTTATTTATCTATATAATTTGTTTTTAATTTACTGTCATTCAAAGATTGAACCACTTTTAGAATCCTCATTCAAGCTCTCACTTATTCCAGCAAGGATGTTTACGAAGAAAAAGATTAGTATTTTTTAATAACATTTTAATGTACTTTTAACTGCATTTTAATTTCTTTACATTCTGACAAGGCATTAAAAATCAATACAATTGTCTTTTTCTTAAGACAAAAACACGACAATAAAGAGCCAAATTATTACAATTCCAAGTTTATTAGTCTCATTAATCTCACTTGACAATTACAAAACATTGAAATATATTTATTCAGCTCCTAACGTTACCTCAGGAGAAAAAACCAAAATTGTCTTATTCTAATAGAGGAGAATATGACAAGGATTGAACAATTCGAAGATTTAATTTTAATTTTTAACAATGAGTTTACAAGTAAAATTTCTCCTTTGGGGAGGGTTATTCCTGCTTTACAGGCTTGGCTACAGCCAAAAAAGTATTTCCCCGGATTCTGCTATCCAGATAGCATTGATTAATCACCCCCAAATAAAAGTCTCCAATCTTCAGGTTGAGCAACAACAACTTTTAAAAGGAAGTACCCTTCAGTTTTACAATACTGAATTGCTGTTTGAGGCTCCCCAAGGAGATGAACTAAGGCCAGGCATACTTCAGGCTATTGACTTTCCTACTGTTTATATGCAGCAGTATAAAACACAGCAGGCAAATGTTAACCTGATGAAAGCTGACAGGGCTGTTAATACAAACCTGATAAAGTATAATGTCCGAAACACATATATTAGCTATCAATACTGGAGAGAGCGATTTCAAATACTTAAGAATCAAGATTCCATTTTGCGAGGACTATTGAAGATCAATGAGGTAAGATACAATGTGGGTCAAATTAGTATACTCGAGAAAATAAGCGGAGAAGCAAAGTATAAAGGAATTGAACTTCAGCTATTGCAAGCTTCTGCGGAATTCAGAAATTCAAGAAAACAATTTTTACTTGCCATTGGTACTCCGGAAGATACTTCTATTGTTCCGGATAGAACCATAGAAAAATTTCCCCCTCTTATTCTTAACACCTCCTCAACGGAAAACATAACCAACAATCCTGTATATCACTACTATCAAAGACAACAGGACCTGAGTAAAAGGCTTTTAAAACTTGAAAGAGCCAGAAGAATGCCTGGATTGATTGTAGGTTATTTAAATCAGGGGGATGAACACACTTCATTTAAATACAGATTGAGATTTGGCGTTACCTTACCTATATTTTACTGGGGATATCATTCCAGAATAAAAGCAGCGAACAAAGGCATTGAAATAGCAGAAAATCAGTTGATACTTGGCAAGTACAAACTTAACGGAGAATATGTACAGGCAGTAAGCAGGTATAGACAATTTACCCAGGAGTTAAACTACTATGAATCCGCTGGCCTTCTGGAAGCTGCCCAGACATTAAAGTCCGCTTCAGAGAGCTATAGACTTGGAAGTATAACATATTATGTATACTTATTAAATATCGAACAAGCATTCTCAATAGAGCTCAATCATCTTGAAGCGCTGAAAAACTACAACCAGTCCATTACTCACCTTAATTATCTTTTAGGAGACATTTAATCATGATTGAAAAGATTATAAGTTTCAGTGTACGCAATTACATTGTTGTTCTTGTTTTAACATTAATATTGATCTTATGGGGAAGTTACTCTTTGTCTGAGCTTCCTGTGGATGCAGTCCCTGATGTAACGAGCAATCAGGTAGATGTTATTACCAATAGTCCAAGTCTTGCCTCTCTTGAGATTGAGAAATTCATTACAGCCCCTATTGAAATGGCTATGTCCAATATCCCTGGGCTTATTGAAATGAGATCAACCTCTAAGTTTGGACTAAGTGTTGTAAAACTCGTCTTTACAGATAATACAGATGTTTACTGGGCAAGGCAACAAGTATTTGAAAGAATCCAGGCAGTACAGGCTGAGATTCCGGAAGAACTTGGAAAACCTTATATGGGGCCTGTTTCAACAGGTCTTGGAGAGGTATTTCAATATGTAGTAAGACCTGAAAATCCTAAAGATAAAAGTTTTTCTTTAATGGAGATCAGAACCCTACAGGACTGGAATATAAGAAAACAACTGCTGGGAATCCCTGGAATTGCGGAAGTGAGCGGTTTTGGAGGATACAAAAAAGAATACCAGGCTAAGATAAAACCAGACAGAATGAAAGCGCTGGGAGTTTCAATTGATGAGCTATTTGATGCGCTAAGCCGGGGAAACAGCAATACAGGAGGAGCATATATTGAAAAGAACAATAAAGCTTTTACCATAAGAGGAATCGGACTAGCAACAACACTTGAAGAAATTGGAAAATCAGTTGTTAAAAACAACGTGGGAGCTCCTGTATTAATAAGAGATGTAGCTGAAGTAGATTATGGTAATAGTATACGTTATGGAGCTATGACAATGAATGGGAATGGAGAGGTAGTCGGAGGTATTATCATGATGATGAAGGGTGAAAACGGAAGTGAGGTAATCGCAAGAATAAAAAGTAGAATGAAACAAATCGAAGCTTCCCTTCCCGAAGGTTTGATCATTGAACCATTCATAGATAGAGAGAAGCTTGTATCCAAGGCAATAAAGACTGTTTATACAAATCTTATCGAAGGCGCTATAATAGTAGTGCTGGTAATTCTTTTCTTCCTGGGCAATTGGAGAGCCAGTTTGCTTGCGGCTTCTGTAATTCCACTATCCATGCTTTTCGCATTCGGACTAATGAAAGAATTTGGTGTAGTTGGAAACCTGATGAGTCTTGGTGCAATCGACTTCGGTCTACTTGTAGATCCTGCCATCATCGTTGTTGAGGCTGCAGTTTTGCACCTTTCCTTAAAAATGGCCGGAAGGCAGACACAGAAAATGCGCTATGCAGAACGACAGGAAATTGTTATAAATGCTGCAACAGATGTAAAAAAATCAGTAGTATTCGGAGGCCTGATTATTCTTATTGTATATTTTCCCATACTCACGCTTACAGGTATAGAAGGTAAAATGTTTACACCTATGGCTAAAACGGTAAGCTTTGCAATCATCGGAGCGTTACTTTTATCGATCACTTATGTACCTATGATGTCTGCATTGATCATAAAACCTTCTTCCCACGAAGATCATGGAATTTCTCAAAAGCTCATCGATGCGATATACAACTTCCTTCGAAAGATCCTTGTATGGGGTATGGAAAAAAAAGCTGCAATTGTCGGATTTGCTCTTGCTGTACTTGGCGCCGGGATATTCGGATTTGCTATCATCGGTGGAGAATTTATTCCAAAACTTCAGGAAGGTGATCTTGTTATAGAAGTAAATCTTCCTGTAGGAACATCACTTTCTGAATCTTTAAAATTAAGCGACAAGATCCAGGCAGAACTCCTCAGAGAATTTCCTGAAGAGATTGAACGGATTGTTTCTAAAATCGGAACCTCAGAAGTGCCTGTAGATCCAATGCCTCTGGAAGCTCAGGAAATTGTAGTCGTATTAAAAGATAAAGAACACTGGGAAAAAGCCAAAACTCAGGAAGACCTCGCAGACCTGGTATCTGATGTAATGCAAAAGTTTCCAGGGATCGTAGTTTCAATTCAGCAGCCAATAGAAAACAGAGTAAATGAACTGATGAGTGGTGCAAGAACAGATGTTGTCGTAAAGGTTTTCGGCCCGGACCTTGATACCCTTGTGAATAAAAGCAACCAGATCATCAGCATTATAAAAGAAGTAGAAGGTGCTACTGATGTGCAGGAGAACAAAATATACGGGCTTCCTCAGATTAATATAAAATATAACAGAGATCATATGGCCTATTATGGTGTTACTGTTTCACAAATTAACAGAGCAATTCAGACAGCATTTGCGGGAGGAATTGCCGGTATTATTTACGAAAACAACAAACGTTTTGACTTAAGTGTCAGACTTTCCAGTGATGAAAGAAGCAAAACTGAAAACATCCATAATCTTCTAATTAGTGATAGAGACGGAAATCCACTTCCATTGCAGCACCTTGCAGAAATTAGCGAAGATGTAGGTCCCTCCGAAATAGGACATGAAAACCTTCAAAGGAAATCCAACATAGGATTTAACGTAAGAGGCAGAGACCTTGCCTCTGTAGTATCAGATGTGCGTAACAGAATCAATAATGAAATATTCATCCCTCAGGGTTATACAGTAGAATACGGTGGCGAATTCGAAAATTTTGAACGAGCTAAAAACAGATTATCAATAGTAGTGCCTATAGCACTATTGATCATCTTTATACTACTGTTTATTTCATTCAACACTTTCAGAGATAGCTTCCTTATATTTTCAGTTGTTCCCCTTTCAGCAGTGGGAGGAGTTTTCTCTTTATTACTCCGGGATATGAACTTCAGTATATCTGCAGGAGTAGGATTTATTGCACTTTTCGGTGTTGCAGTATTGAATGGGATCTTACTTGTAAGTAAGTTCAACGACTTGCTGCTTGAAGGAATAACAGATCCAAAAGAACGTGTACTAATCGGACTTAAAGACAGATTAAGGCCTGTATTAATGACAAGTTTTGTAGCTGCTTTGGGTTTTCTTCCAATGGCTATATCTTCCAGCGCTGGTGCTGAAGTTCAAAAGCCTCTTGCCACTGTGGTTATCGGGGGATTGTTTACTGCGACTTTCCTCACACTAATTGTATTACCCGTATTTTATACAATATTTAAGAAAGATCAATCAGAAAGCTGGTATAAAAAATACCTTCCCGAAAACAATTAATATTCTCTAACTATATTTATCATGATAAATTCAATTCTGAATAAATTAATAACAAGCTATCTATGTTGCATGCTTATCGTAGTATTTCAGGCTTGCCATAAAGATAACAAAAGTGCATCTGTGCCGGTAGTAGAAGAAAATTCTATTGAGCTGACTGAAGACCAAATGAAAAGGTTGGATATAAACCTTGTATCTCCTGAGAAAAAGGCATTGGAATCATATGTTCATTTTAATGGAAAAATTGTGGCCTTACCAAACTATAGAGCAGAGGTAAGTTCCAATGTGCAAGGGAAAATAGAAAAAGTGTTTGTTCATGAAGGTGATTTTGTTGAAAAAGGTAAACCCCTTGTCGAACTAAGCAGCATGAGGCTGGTAGAACTTCAGGAAGAATATTTTGCAGCTAAAAATGAAACTGATTTCTTAACTATTGAACTTAAAAGACAGGAAGAACTCAGAAAAAATAATGTCGGTGCACTTGTAGATCTTCAGACAGTACAAACCAAGCATAGGGCTTCCCTAAACAGACAAGCATCGCTGAAAGCAAAACTTGCGTTGCTGGGTATTGATATGGAAGGAAATGGATCTGAAGCAATAAGAACAAAATTATCAATCAAAGCTCCAATCTCCGGATACATACATTCACTGCCTGTCAGCGTTGGGATGATTGCATCTGCTGAAACAATTCTGGCTGAATTGATAGATGTGAGTCAGCTTCTTGCTGAAATTTATGTTTATGAAAAAGATATTGATTTAATTAAAGCCGGCCAATCTGTAACCCTTGACTTTATCAATCACTCATTCGGAGAAGTACAGGGAACTGTATTCAATATAGCTAAAGTAATTGATGAGAACACAAAAGCAATCAATGTCTTTGTTAAATTCACTGCTCCGGGCAAAAGCATTATCCTTCCAGACATGAACATAATGGCTATACTAGAGAATAAGAGTAATAACACTCCCGCTCCAACTGTACCTCGCTCCAGCTTGTTACAGGAAGATGATCATTATTATATCTTCTTAACAGATAAAAAAGTAAAAGAAGGTAAGATTAAACTTAGCAAACATAAAGTTGATCTGGGAGATAAAAATGAAAAATTTACTGAGATCATTTTTCCAAATCCTGTAGAAAATGAAATATTTGTAGCTGCAAATAATGTAATGGCAATAGAAATGGAAAGAAAGAAAAAGACAGGTGGCGTTTTTGCTGATTAAACTATCTGAATAATATAAAAGCGAGCCCTTTGATTACATGTTGAGTCAAAGGGCTTGCTTTTTATTTCTCTCATATTGTAGAATTATTTTTTTGGTTTCTTTGAAAGAAGAAGACAAACAAAAAAAGATCTGTTCTTTTATGACAAAGTAAAAAATATAACTTTTTCCCCTTACTTCTTCCGTTAACTATGTATACACAATCATATATTAATTCAATATCCCCTTCATAAAATCCCAAATACCCATAACATTAATCTCCGTATCGCCGAAAAGGCAGACTATAACGATGTAATTTAATTTCCTTAAAGACAACCATTTAAAAGCTCTACCCCTTTACTGCATTTTTAATTACAAAAGCAAAAAAAGTATTTCAAAAATTTTTAGATGTATTTTTATTCTATACTTTTGATCCGGGTTATGGTCACAAACGCTAGCTATGTTTATGAACAATGTTCTTCTGTAACCCTCATATATCTAGGAACTCAAGCGCGCTGAATTCTTAAAAAACCACCAATCTGTTATGTCTTACTAGGACATAATAACAAAGTACCGTTTTGGCTTTCTCTGTATCTCATTCAGTTAAAATGAACCTGAGCCAGGCAAGCTATACCCTTTAAAATATTCAAACAATACTTATTAAAAACATTTATGAAAACAGAAAAAATTGCTATCGGCTGTAATATATACGGCGTTGACGTAAACCACCTTTCAGATACTGAAATAAGTTCACTCCAAAATGAGTTGTACAAAAACCGGATTATCATTCTTAAAAATCAGGATATATCCGATGAAGCTTATTGTAACTTTGCTACTAGATTCGGAACTCCCATACCCTATCTTCAAGAGAACTATCACCATCCGAAGTTTCCGCTGATCTTCGTATCATCAAATGTAAAAAAAGATGGAAAACAAATAGGCGTACCTCGTACGGGTGGATACTGGCATTCTGACACATCGTTTGAGAAGGATCCAAAAGTACTTACTATGTTATTGCCTAAAGTACTTCCTTCAACGGTTAAAAGAACAACTAAATTTATTGACATGAACGCTGTATACAAAGCACTTCCCAAGAAGCTTCTCAAGGAAATAGAAGGAGAAGAATTTATCCATAGCGGAAGATGGAAATATAAAATCCGTCCGGAAGATGCAGGTATAGATATCTCTGAAATGCTTGAAATGATTGACTTTTACGCCCCTCCTGTCAATCACCCAGCCATTCTTGAACATCCATATACTAAAGAAAAAATTGTATACGGTACAAGAGGCTTTACAATAGGGATTAAGAATAAATCTCTGGATGACTCTCAAAGAATATTAAATGAAATTTTTGACTTTGCAGAAACAGATCAGTTTATCAGAGAAGTTACCTGGTCTCTTGGTGATCTTATCATATGGGATAATCGCTTTCTCGCTCATTGTTCAGGAAGAAAAAAAGCCGTCACTGAAAACATCCACGAAGATGTAAAGAAAGAAGAAGAAACGATGATGTACAGAATTACCTTAAAGGATGCATTTCCTTTGTGTGCCTCTCTACTCCATGAAAATGTTAACGCATTACAAAACTGAAACCACTATGACAACTGCAATAAAAAACACCTATAAAAGTGGGGCACCTGTAATAGAAATCTCCCCTGACTTTCTTGATCTTATACTAAAGCCATACAGAAATCATGCAAAATACCTGTATGAAGCAGAGATTACTCATTTCCTGGAAAAACTGGAACCTAATTCTACCACCAGTCTGATCACTGCCAGAGGAAAATTTTCAATTCCTGAAAGCTGTTATATAGATGATACTGGACATTTCAATGCTGTTGAGTTCAATATATGTTTTAATCAACTTGCATATGTAATGTTTGGGAAATGCCTTCAGGAAGGAATCTTTCAAAGGCTGATACCAATATGGGAAAGTAAAATAAAACTTGACTATGACATTTTCCTGAGGCAACAACTTTCCTCAATGCTTATAGTAAAAATAGAAGGAAAATTTTTAAAACAACTTGACAGCGATGGTTTCTTTGGAGAAATATCGATTGATAAAGTAATCTCTTCTAATGATGCTCACTTTGCTTACACTACTGTTTCATTCTCCGATGGAGATGGTATTAAATGCAAAGGGTCTGTTGTACTTGCCTTCAATCCAATTCATGAATAAACAAAAAAGCAATGCAATCCGCTCTGCGGAAACCGTGGCTGCCCTAAGAGCAGCCACGGCTCAAGAAGAGGATATTTGTATCCAGTGTGAAGATTATCTTGCTAAATTTTTCATTGGATACAAGTACCGTCTTATTACAAGCATAAAACCTCAATGGCTTCTTCAAAAGCTCATTGAAGCCATGTCTCCTGGAAGTTACTGTTTTGCTATCATCAGAACAAAATTCTTTGATGAAATCCTTCTCAAAGAAATATCCAGAGATATAGAACAAGTGGTGATACTTGGCGCAGGATATGACACAAGGGGAATCAGATTCAAAGCACATCTTAAGAATATAAAAGTATTTGAAGTCGACTTCCCGGGAACACAGAAAAATAAAAGAAAAAAGCTTGTGCATCTTCCAGAAGAAATTCCTTCTAATATTCATTATATTCCATTGGACTTTAATGAAAGACCTTTTCAAGAAGGTCTCATAGAAGCAGGGTTTTCTAAGAAAAAACGGACCTTGTTTTTGTGGGAAGGTGTTTCTTATTATCTACCTGAAAAAGTCGTTGTAGGAGTACTTAGCTTTATATCTCAATGTGCAGCAGGAAGCTCTATAGTTTTTGACTATGCTACAAGAAAATTTGTAAATGGAGACCATAGCACGCATGGAGGTAAAGAAATTGCTAAGTGGCTGGCAAAAATTAAAGAACCATTTCTGTTCGGTCTAAATGCAGATGAAATAAGTCCTTTTTTATCCAAACAAAACTTGTCTGTGGTAACTGATTGTGGACCTGAAGAGCAAGAGAATATGTATTTGAGAAACAGAAATGGAAAGATTATTGGCCAGACACTAGGACATGTAAGAATGGTACATGCCAGAATTTCAGACAAATAAATCGATCTCATATGAAAAAACATTGTGAAGAGTCAGATATACTTAAATTTCCTCATCCTGTACTTAAGTCTTCTTCATTAAAGAAAAAGATAAAAGAGATTACATTGAATGAAAAAAAATATGTACTATACAGGGACAACGACGGTAAACCTGTTGCATTTCCCATAGCTTGCCCACATCGGGGTGCCCTTTTATCAAAAGGTAAAATAAATAAAAAAGGAGAACTTGTATGTGCGTATCATGCGTGGAGAATCAATGCCTCAGGCAAAGCTCAGAGCCCTTCGGTACCTAACAAAACCTGCGAAGTACATAGCTTAAAAACATGGGATAAATATGGCTTTATATGGATTGCAAATAAAGACACACCAGATGAAGCATTTCCGGAGTTTATCAGACCTGGATATGAACTGATAGGCAAATTTTCCTCTCACTTTGATGCACCAATAAAGGTTGCACTGGATAATTTCGGTGAAATTGAACATGCATTTAAAGTGCATACTTTTATAGGGCCAGGACTTAATGAACTGAATACTGTAGACTTTAAAGTTAAAATTGAAGAAGAACAGACTTTTGGATTTCTGGATTGTAAATACAGAAACATGCCGTTGTTTTTAAGTTCATTTTTCGGAATAAAAAAAGGTGATCACTATCATAATGATTGGGTGTTTAGGTTTAAACCTCTTCATGGATCATACAGAAACTATTGGACTGATAAAGATACCAAGGCCGAACGGGCTGTCTCTTTTATCATAACAAGCTTTCTTGTCCCTGTAAATGCTAATGAATCAAAAATCCAGGTATTCGTGCAAATGGCAGTTAATAACAAATGGTTAAAACTCCTTTTCCCTGTTTTAAAATTATCTACACTACTTATTACCAAATTTGAAATATGGGCAGACGCAGGTATTGCTAGATATGCTGCTGAAGATCCTGAAGACGGGACCAACTGGAAACTCACCTATCTTGACAAACAAATTATGCCTAACCGAAAATTAATGGATAAAATATATTTCCAAAAACAGGATAAAAAAGTGCTAACTGGAGAAGAAATTGAACATTAAAAGAGCCAAGAGTATTATTCCTAATACTCTTGGCTTCATATCAGAAGCTTCTATAATATGGCCTTGATATAAAAGGAGAAAATGGCCATGGTACAGCAAGAAATATTATGAGTATCACTATTCCGAAATAGATCAATACATATTTTCTTTTTAGCTCATATGTCTGGGTTCTTTTTATAATAGAAGATCCTATTGTTAATACGAACACCGCGATTGTCATCATTATCACATGATATAAACCAAAAAAAGTCATTTCAGGTATAGCCAGGCCTTCTTTTATATTAGCTCTGAAATATTTTACCATTGGGCTTTCAAAATAAAGATAATAACCAAGAATAAGCTGGATATGAGCAAAGGAAACTGTTGTTGATTTAAATATATCACCTAACTTAAAAGCAGGCTTTTCATTATTTCTATTGGTTGCAAAAACCATGATGGTACCTATAAGCCCCAATACCAATAACCATCTTATTATTGAATGAAATGAAAATATTATCTGGTACATGATCAAAACTACAATTCTTCAATACTATAAACTAGCTTATTTCTATCAAGATACGACTTAAGCTCTTCAAGTCCTTCCCAAACTTCTCGTTTAATACTTTTACATACATAAATACCCGATTCTTCCACCTCAATTACATCTCCCCAGGTTTCATCATCTGATTCAAAATCCACCAGTTGCCTTAGCTCTTCCTTATTACCGTCTGAAAGATCGACGTGAATAAAATACTCAAATCCCATGTCTTTATCAAAATTACTAACTAATTACAATTATTAAATTACATTACTTTGCGCTTAAAATCCTTTCATGACGGCCTTAGCTGTTTCTTATAAAGCGCTATCCAAGACTGCGGAGTCATTTTAGATACAAGTTCTCCAATTAACTTAAAAGGGATCTGATCTATCTTTTTGAACCTTATACAACTTTTACCCATATCCAGCTTTGTTTTGCCCAATTTTTCATATTCATCGACAAACCATTTCAACAAAGTATTATCAGCATAAATACCCATGTGATAAAGGGCAATAAAATTTTTCTGAGAAGCAATACTAATAAAGGGCAGTGGTAATTTAGGATCACAATGGTACCCTTGTGGAAACAAAGAATGCGGAACTACATATCCGGGCATGCCATAACTTATTACCTCTTCAAAACCTTCGGGAAGATTATTTACAATAACATCCCTAAGCTCTGTCATTGCTACCTTTCTATCTTCTGGCAATGAATTGAAATATTGTTGTACTCCTTTATCTTTTATCATAAAACTTTTAAAGGAAAATTTTAGACTTCATGATTTTTCAGCCGCTTATTAGCAAGGTATACTTTTTTCATATATTGAAGCAAACCTCCGTTAAAATCTTCCAGTGTAAAATTAGAATGAGTAAGATCATAACCTAATTTTCTCAATTCAATCACCACCTCATCATTTGCATCTGGGGCTATTGGATTTGCCCATGGGTTCTTCATTTCATCAAAAATTCTGTCATCTACACCTGATAATACTTCTGTAATCCACTGATGAACAGTTACCGTTGACGCAATGCCCTGTGGATTGACCGGACTCGGATCCGCTTTGAATAATGAGTCTCCTGAAGTTCTTCCGGATTCCAGCAATAATAATGTTCTTAATGCAGCCCTGTTATTGGCATCATTAAGTATCAGATTTCCATAAGTAGTTGTAAGCAGATTGTTTCTGACATCAGAGAGTTTACTTTTATAAAAAACATTTGCAGGTCTGTTTTTCATATAAATCACTTTGGCAATGTCGTTATCATTACCGGCAGTAAGGTAGTTCATCATCAATGTTACCAAACCTTTTAGTTCAGGAACTCCATTTTGTGAACCTGGTGGTATAGCACCAATAAGTCCCTGCATTACTTTAAGGGCTTTAGCCGGAGACTCTTTGGCCAATTTTGTTGCATTATATGTACTTGCCGTACCACTTAAGGGGAATGCGCTTATGAGTTTCGCAGCCTGATCAAGAGGAACACCAACTGTAACCTGAGGAGCTATACGATCCCAGTTTGCATAATTCTGAGCTGAAGGAAGGCCCACATAATAGTTTGTTCCTAATAGCTGCTGTGCAGGTGGCCCCTGCTGCGCAAGCTGTTTTATGTTTATAATTCTTGACAACCATACCGTAGCAATAGCATCGAATTGGCTAGGTGTCAGACTGTCATCTATCGGATCTGTTACAGCTTCTATAATAGACCATTGATTAAATGGCTCCAGTATCGTTTGCGCATGTGCTCCTGAATGATCTGCTGAAATTGTTAATGTTCCCTGTCTTAAATTCTGAGCCATTGTTTGCGGATGCGCATCTCTGTATAGATGTGGGTGAATGCCCACTGTTAAAGGGTCCGGATTAGGAATTCTACGTGTGATAGGTATCCCTGTTTCAATTTCAAAACCAATTCGTCTTTGCATTACATTGAATGCTGAACTACTTTTGGAAACTTTATTATTACTGCCCGATGCCTTTCTTTGCACTGCCCTTTCTCCCATTTCATCAGCTTCTCTTTCCAACCCTTCATCATCATTGATATTAACAGCGCCTTTCATCTGCATCGTTGGCTTCACCCTGCCCTGCTTTTGCTGCACCACATGCCAAGCTTCATGAGGAAGATGTTTCTCCTGACCTGTCCCCAAATGGATATCTGTCCCCTGAGCATAGGCAAGCGCATTGACACTTGCAGGTTTTTGCGAATTATAATGCACCTGAACGTCATCCATAGAGATCCCAGACAAAGATTCTATTCCGCTCTTTAACCCTTCTGGCAAGCCTCCTGATTTTTTTGCTGAATTACCTTCATCACTAAACCCAGACGCTCCTTTTTCCTCTTTCTTTTGGAGTGGATTTTCTTCTTCCTTTTGTTGAATAGGGTTGTGGATTGAACCATAACTAACATCGGTTTCTTTCGTCTGCATAGACTGCAACACTGCATCACCATATCCGCTTACTTCACCTTGACCAAACAGGCCAGATACCTTGCCATATTGCCGAGCACTGGATGTACTATGGGAATTTTGGCTACTCCTTCTTTGTATAGAGGATTCTTTCTGAACTCTTTCTGAATTTGAAGTCATACTTAGCAGAACTAATTCTTACAAATGTTAAACACCAGTTTTTCCCTCTTTGGCAAATTCTCTGTTAATTCCAGTCATTAAATCTCCAGCTTTTATTTTATCTGAATTTCTGGAAACTGCCTTAAGACAGCAGTGACGCAATACATTCGTAACGGAGCCGCCACAAATTTTGTATCGTTCAGCCAGATTAGACAGGTCCACATCTTCATCATAAACAAAACCTTCCGGCTTTGATTTTTCCCATAGCAATAACCTCTCAGAATAATCTGGCAGGGGAAAATTTACAATGGACTGAAGTCTTCTATAAAAAGCCTGATCTATATTCTTTTTGTAATTGCTGGCAAGTATCACCAACCCATCATACTGTTCCACACGCTGAAGCAGGTAAGCTACTTCCTGATTAGCATATCTGTCATGTGCATCTTTCGTCTCTGACCTTTTACCAAATAATGCATCAGCTTCATCAAAAAAAAGAATCCAATTTTGTCCTTGTGCCCTGCTAAAAATCTTTGAAAGATTTTTTTCCGTTTCGCCCACATACTTAGAGACAATCATAGACAGATCAATCTTATAAGTTTCTCTTCCTGTAGCCTTTCCTATTAAGGATGCTGTTAATGTTTTCCCTGTTCCTGGAGGCCCTGCAAATAATGCTCTATAGCCTGGCATTGTTTTCCGCGTATAGTCTTTATTACTTAACAACTGTTTTTCAAAACGAACCCAATCAAGGATGTCTTCTACCTGATCCATTGTTTCCTTATTTAGCACAAGATCCTCCCATTCCAGTGAAGTCGATATTTTCTGTGCAGGAAAATCTGGAGAAAAATGGGGTTCAAGCGCCTTTCCATTAATCAGGCAATCCATAACTTCTTTTGAAGGATTAAGCAACTGACTTGTGAATGGTTCATCAGGCTGAGTTAAATGCAGAGATATAAGATGAAATGCATTTAGCTTCTCTTCCGGATTAAATAAATACAACCAATCGAGCACATTCCCCTGTCTTCCAGCAAGCAGATAGAGAGCTGTTTGTATAGTAGGAATAAAGCCTCTGTAAGACTTTCCCAAAGCACCGCCTATTTCCGACGGAATCATTTCCATCTGATTCTTTACAGTAAGAAACCTATTGCTAAGCTCCGGTTTCAGAAATGGACTAAGGCTAAGGACAAGGATCAGTCTTTCTGCTGGCGAGAGTTTACATTTTTCAATAATAGAACCATAGATATCTTCATTTACCACGCTAGGTGCGGGTACAAGAGAGAGCAGATCTCCTTCAAAAACCTGGAATGAAATTCTCAGATCAAGAACAGATTCCAGCCAGGAGATATCCATATTTAAAGCAGCATATGTCCGCTGAATGACCTCGGTTTGCATTGTCATTTTCCTGGTATTATTAAGTTCAAGGGAAAGAGCGGGAGACTCTTTTAATAGAATTGTATGAGGTAAAAATAAAACTTATTTAATTATTTCAAACTATCATAAAAAAGTTTCTGTTGAAAAAACATAATTCAAAACTCTTAAAAAATTACTAAAAATCAATACACTACCTAACTAATCTGCCCTTAAAACCTCAAGTTTTTTAGGTAAAAACTCATAAAAACATCAGGAAATTTTCTTCATACTAAAAATTAAAATAAAACGGTAAGTATATTTGAATTTAGATTTATAAAAAAAAATGAAAATTCTTATCATTGAAGATGAAGTAAATGTCGCTTCTTTTATTATGAGGGGCTTCCAGGAAGAAGGACATTCCGCAAGCATAGCTATGGATGGTGCTACCGGTCTTCAGATGATGACTGATCATACATTTGACCTTGTAATATTGGATCTGATGCTTCCTGGCATCAATGGCATGGAAATTTGCAGACGAATAAGAGAGGATAATACCGATGTCCCTATCATTATGCTAACAGCACTTGGCACGACCGAAAACGTTGTATCCGGTCTGAATGCTGGTGCTGATGATTATATGATAAAACCTTTCAAATTTTCTGAACTACTAGCACGTATAGAAGCTATTAAAAGAAGAACACAGAAAAATAATCCCAAAAATTTTATTTTAAAGTTTTCCAATCTGGAAATAAACACCTCTAATAAAACTGTCAAAAGAGGAGACGAAAAAATAACACTCACTGCCACAGAATTCAAGCTTCTGGAATATCTCATGATTAATCAGGGTAGAGTTTTATCAAGGGTAAGCATACTTGAAAATGTATGGGATATCAATTTTGACATGAACACGAATGTGGTGGATGTTTACATTAACTATCTCAGAAAAAAAATAGATAAAGGTTTTGAAGAAAAACTAATACATACTGTAGTAGGCATGGGCTACGTTATGAGAAAAGACGACTGAAATGACAATACGTAGTAAAATTATTATTCTTTATATTTCTTTAACTGCAGCAACCTTATTGTTGTTAAGCATTTTTATCTTCTTATTTACCTCTCATTTCGCTACCAAAAATTTTTTTACCAGACTAAAGGCCAGGGCTTCTATAGCTGCCCACAATCACATGGAGGAAGATTTAAATGCTAAACCAGTATATGAAGAAGTCCGGAAAAAACATCTTGTACCTTTAACAGGCGAAAAAGAATATTTAATTAAAAAAGATACAATATACTCCAAATCTAAAGGAAGTATTTTAAATGTTTTGCCTTCAGCATTTCTTGATGAAATCTTAATGACGGGATATGCTGAATATAAAGACGGAGATGATTTTTATGTTGGTGTATATTATAAAAATGAGTATCCTAGTTATGTCGTAATACTTACTGCCATTGATCAGGAGGGAAATGAGTTATTGTCATCTCTGAGAAATCTGCTTATTGTCGGGTTCATTGCATGTTGTGTAATTATACTCGTGGCTGCCATATTATTTTCAACTCAAATTTTAAAACCCATTACCAGAATTGTAAAAGAAGTTGACCAGATACGTGCATCTAATCTTCACCTCAGGCTAAAGCCAGGAAATGGCAAGGATGAGTTATCTCATCTGGCAAATATTTTCAACAATATGCTGGACAGGCTGGAAGCTTCTTTTGAAATGCAAAGTCATTTTGTAAGCAATGCTTCTCATGAATTGAGAACCCCTCTGACTACGATACTGGGTGAATCTGAAATCATCCTGAAAAGGCCGAGAAGTACGGAAGAATATATCCAGTCGTTACATACAATCGCATCGGAGGCGAATAAACTGGACCAACTCATTACGAGTTTATTAAAAATGTCTCAGCTTGGCTTTGACGGAAAAAAACTGATTACTGAAAAGGTTCAGATGGATGAACTCTTACTTGCAATAAAAGCAGATATTACCAGAAGAATACCAGACAACCAGGTCAGTATTGAATTTTCTGAAATACCTGAAAAAATTGAGTGGATATCTCTTTCTGTAAACAGAATGTGGATGAAACTTGCTATTATCAATATCATTCACAATGCCATTAAATATTCCGAAAATCAAATGGTAACTGTAAAGCTATTTGCTAACGAAAAACTTCTTGAAATAAGCGTTACTGACTCTGGAATAGGAATACCTGCTGAAGACATTACTCATGTATTTGAGCCCTTTTACCGAGGCAGCAATACAACCAACTTTGCCGGGCATGGCATAGGTCTTCCGCTATCACTAAAGATTATCCGTCTGCATCATGGAAAAATTTCCATCAACTCCGAAAAAGATATCGGAACAAAAATAAGTATATACTTTAACCGGGAAGAGCTAAGTGAATAGTAATTAAATATTAATTCACTTTAACATTCTTCTAATTTTATTTTAATCCAAACTTCGTTGATTAATAAAACTGCTAGAATATGCGGGGATTTAAAGAAGAAGAGTTAACTTTTTTCCGGAAATTACTAATCACATTTTTATAACTGTCTCAACTCATTTTAATTTCCGTAGTCTACTTTTGTAAGGAAACAGAGCAGATATGCTAACATTTCTGATTCCAACAGATTTCTCGGAAGAAACATTTACAACAATTAAAAATCTTAAAGCATTGGTTAATTCCGGTTCTTTAAAGATTATCTTATTTTATTCAGTACCACTTCCAAACTCAATCATTGAAACATTATTTCTGCCTAAATACAAAGATTACCGAGGCAGTGATTTTCAAAAAGAATTAGATAAGATAAAGGCAGAAGCAAATAGATCTGATATGCATATTCACATTCACTGTCAATATGGTATCTCTGAAGCTATACTTAATCATATAATTAATGAATATGGTATACAATTTTCTGTATTATCTGACAGGCACTCCACAGACCGGGAATTGTTTGATATATTAAAGAAAAGTAATGCACCAGTCATACATATTCCTCAGGGATGTAAAATTAACACGAATCCTTCTGTCGGGATTATCATTCCCAAAGGTTATAAAGCAATACCTTCGGATCTTCAGAACATATTGCCCTCACGACGGCTTTTTATATTTAACGAGTCTGATAGCTTGGTGAACATTAATGATAAATCAGTTCCTGTTTCCAAGGCAGCTTCAGTGTTAAAAGAAATGCAGGTTAATTTATTGATTGAGATGAATTCAAAAAGAAAAAAATCATTACTCAAGAAAAGTACATCTGCAAACTTTCAATTCGAAATAGGTATTCCTTTATTAAGAGTCAATTATTATTAAAATGCTTAAGATAAACCTATGCTATTAAAGAAAAATATTCCCATAAAATATGTATTGGGCAAGATCAAATATGAACTTGTCTTTATAGTTATCTATGCATCTGTTATTGGTTACCTTGATTCTTCATTACATCTGGAAAACATATCGGTCTCTACCGGTGTACCTACAATATTAGGTACCATAATTTCTTTACTCCTTGCCTTTAGATCCAACCAGGCATATGACAGATGGTGGGAAGCAAGAGTTATTTGGGGAGCAATCGTGAATGATTCAAGGACACTTTCCAGACTTGTATCTTCTTTTATAAACGACCCTGACTTCTCTGTCGAAAAACACTCCTTCAAAGAAAAGTTTATCAAACGCCATATCGCCTGGTGTTACTGTCTGGGAGACTCTCTGCGCAATCAAGTAAGCCTTAGCAGAATAAAACCTTTTCTTTCAGAGCAGGAACTGGAATATGTTTCCAAACATGATAATAAGCCGAACGCACTACTGTATCTCCATAGTCAGGATATAAATCTTGCATTGGAAAAAGGCTGGATCAATGCATATCAACAGGTAAAAATAGAACATATTATAACCAACCTATGCGACTCTATGGGTAAATGCGAAAGAATAAAAAATACTATTTTTCCTACTACTTATAGTATGTACATAAACTTTACCCTGTGGATATTCATTATGTTGTTTCCATTTGCGCTTACCAGCTACTTTGGCTTGTTCGAAATTCCATTGATGATTGCTATTACTTCAGCATTGTTACTCGTTGAGAAAATGGCTATTCATTTACAGGATCCTTTTGAAAACAGACCAACAGATATACCTGTAACCGCTTTAGCAAATACTATTGAAAAAAATCTTATGCAAATACTTAGTGAAGATGCAACTACCACAAAAGCTCACATAGAATCTTACTATGTATTATAATAATCTTATTAAGTGTGGTTATTTTTACTCCGGACTTCAGGCTATCAGAAGTTCCGGAGTAAAATAGCTTTATAGGGGTGCTTAAATAGCAAAGGGGAATTTCTTCCCCTTTGTATTTAAGTTATATTTTATGATATAACTTTTTACCTTTTAAAAGGCTTTCCAAACCTTCCGAATGTCTTTTTTGTCATTGCCCAAAAGAATGGAAACTGGCCAAAAATAAATCCATATGTTAATAGAAAAACATAATAAAATGGGAAGATCACAAATAACCAGAGAAGGAACTTCACATAAAAGGGAGTATCCTCTACTACTCCTATCAATGGAAATAAAATCTTTCTGACCTCAACGGCTGACATTCCTGTTATTGCAAAAACGATAAAAATAATCGCCATCTGCCAATTGTTCCTTATCCCCCACTTATCTTTCAATCTTAACCAAAAGCTCATTCTTTTATAATTTTATTTAACTGAAAATTAATTATCAATTATGAATAAATTCTGAAGTTATTCAAACATTCTAAACTTCCCCCAAGCTCCCGAACCCGGCAAATTGGCAATAAGTTCAATGGGTTCCTTTTTTACTGGGTGAATAAATTTTAATCTCCTGGCATGAAGACAAATACTGTGATCAGCATTTTTTTCAGAAAATCCATATTTCACGTCGCCTTTAATCGGACATCCCATAGATGACAATTGAGCCCTTATTTGATGATGTCTGCCTGTATGAGGACTCACCTCAAGCAAATATGACTCCCCCGATTTACCAACCATCTGATAGTCCAGTTCTGCTCGTAAACTATCCTTTATCTGATTATCATAGGTTTTGGATACATTAATTTTACCATCTTTCTTCATCCAGTGAACCAGCTTTCCTGAAAGATCCGGAGGCTTATTTCCAACAATGGCCCAATATACTTTTTCAACCTTTCTTTCTCTGAAGATCTCATTCATCCTTTCCAAAGCTTTGGAAGTTTTGGCAATGACGACGAGCCCACTTACAGGTCTGTCAAGTCTATGTACAACACCGGCAAAAATATTTCCCGGCTTATTGTATTTAATCCTTAAGTAATCTTTGATATAATCAGGTAATGCCTTATCTCCAGTCTCATCACCCTGCACCAGAATGCCGCTTCTTTTATTAACTATAATAAGATGATTGTCCTCGAAGACAACCTCAAATTTATCTGAGAAATCCACTTTGGTAAGCCTTAAAGTCAGGTCAAATAGTCTGACTGATAATAATAAATTTAATAATATTCATCTTGTCCGGGAAAGTCCACAGACTTTACATCTTTAATATACTCTTCAACAGCATTGGTAATGATATTATCAAGCTCCGCATATCTTCTCAAAAACCTTGGTTTAAACTCTTTGGTAATTCCAAGCATATCATGAGTAACAAGTACTTGTCCATCAACAAATGGACCGGCTCCAATACCAATCACAGGAATAGTTAGCTCTTCGGCAACTGTTTTTGCTAATTCTGCAGGAATCTTTTCCAGTACAATAGCAAAACACCCACAATCTTCTAAAAGTCTGGCATCTTCAATAAGTTTCTTAGCTTCCGCCTCTTCTCTTGCTCTTACTGTGTATGTTCCGAATTTATAAATACTCTGAGGAGTGAGTCCGAGATGCCCCATAACTGGTACACCAGCGCTTAATATTCTTAGAATACTTTCTTTTATTTCTATACCGCCTTCAATCTTTACTGAGTGGGCCCCTGACTCCTTCATGATCCTGATGGCAGATCTTAAAGCTTCAGAAGAGTTTCCCTGATAAGATCCGAAAGGAAGATCCACTACGACCAAAGCCCTGCTTACCGCCCTTATCACAGAACTCGCATGGTAAATCATCTGATCAAGAGTTATTGGCAAGGTAGTCTCGTGTCCTGCTATCACATTCGAAGCAGAGTCTCCAACAAGCAGAACATCAACACCAGCTGTGTCCAGAATTTTTGCCATTGAATAATCGTAAGCAGTAAGCATGGAGATCTTCTCTTTACGATTCTTCATTTCCTGTAACTGGTGGGTAGTTACTTTTCTAATTTCTGATTTGTGAACAGACATCTGACTTTAATAATGCTCTGTAAAAACGGTTATTTAAATTGATAATTTCCTTAAAGGTATGTAATTAATCCAAATAGGCCAATTTTATTCCCTTTCCTATTATTGAAATCTGTGACTTACAGGAGGTATTATAACCCAAATAACTATTGGTTTTTATCCAGGGTTGTATTGATATATGTAAAAAAACATGCTAAAAACTATACCTATTCTATTAATCTTTTTTTCAATCAATCTCGTGGATGATGAAGTTGATATTGAAAAAAGAGGAGCTTTAAAGCGTAAGGAGATTACAGGAGCTATAGCCAGCGCTCTTAAAATGAATAGTTTTGATCTACTTTCGTCATATATTCCAGAAGAAAATGAACTTATTTATCTTAAAAAACACGCTTCTCAAAAAGATAAGTACATCTATGACGAAATTGATCCTGAAACCTTTAAAAATCAAACCAAAGAAAATTTTGAAATTGTAGAGGAAGCAGGAATTGATCATCAATTAAACTGGTCGCAGACAGAGTTGGTAGATCAGCAGGAGATGAAAAAAAATGACTATAATTATACTGTATTTATGGCAGTTCAGGATATGAATGGAAAAACAATGAAATTATCCTATGATGCCATTAAAATAAAAGAAAAATGGTTTATTTTTCAAGGAATTAGAGTGGAACAATGTCTTACAGTGAGAAAAGACTGTCCCAAGCAATAATTGGGACAATCTTTTAAATTGTTTAGTATGCTCTGGCAAATACCACTCTCTTTGTACTAGGCTTGCCTGTATAAATACATTTACCAGGTTCCTCTTTGGCATCAAGAGGTATGCATCGGATAGTGGCTTTTGTTTCTTCTTTAATTTTCTCCTCAGTTTCAGAAGTACCATCCCAGTGGGCTAAAATAAATCCACCTTTAGTATCCAGAATTTTTACGAATTCATCAAAAGAATCAACTTTTGTGGTATTTTCTTCCCTGAACTTCAAAGCTTTATTAAAAATATTCTGCTGAATATCCGTTAATAAGGATTCTACTTGCGTAACGGCTTCCTCAATTTTAAAAGATTTTTTCTCTTTTGTATCTCTACGTGCAATTTCAATTGTTCCATTTTCTAGGTCTCGTGCACCAAGTGCCAGACGAACAGGCACTCCTTTAAGCTCATATTCAGCAAATTTAAAACCAGGAGTCTGGGTATCTCTGTCATCAAACTTCACTGAAATTCCCTTTGCAAGAAGTTGTTTCCTGATAACATCAGCTTTTTCCCTTATTAGTTCTAGTTGTTCTTTTCCTTTGAAAATAGGTACAATTACCACCTGAATCGGAGCCAGGGCCGGAGGTAAAACCAGGCCTTCATCATCTGAATGAGCCATAATAAGTGCTCCCATTAATCTGGTACTCACTCCCCAGGATGTTCCCCAGACAAAATCCAATTGACCTGCCTGGTTTGCAAATTTTACATCAAAAGCTTTGGCAAAATTTTGCCCAAGAAAATGCGAAGTTCCTGCCTGTAAAGCTTTTCCATCCTGCATTAGAGCCTCAATACAGTATGTATCTTCCGCTCCTGCAAAACGCTCATTTGCTGTCTTTTTACCTTTTACAACAGGCATTGCCATAAATTGCTCAGCAAAATTTCCATATATTTCAAGCATTTGTTCGGTCTCTCTGATTGCTTCCTGAGAGGTAGAATGTGCAGTGTGACCTTCCTGCCACAGAAATTCTGCAGTACGCAGAAACAACCGGGTTCTCATTTCCCAGCGAACCACATTAGCCCATTGATTTACAAGCAATGGAAGATCTCTATATGACTGAATCCAGTTTTTATATGTACTCCAGATTACGGTTTCTGAAGTAGGCCTTACTATAAGTTCTTCTTCAAGTTTTGCTTCCGGATCTACAATTACACCTTTTCCATCCGGAGAATTTTTTAATCTGTAGTGCGTTACTACTGCACATTCCTTTGCAAAACCCTCGACGTGACTTGCTTCTTTGCTTAAATAAGATTTGGGGATAAAAAGAGGAAAATAGGCATTGGAATGTCCTGTATCTTTAAACATTTTATCTAAAACCGACTGCATTTTTTCCCAAATGGAAAAACCATAGGGTTTAATAACCATACAACCTCTAACCGCCGAATTTTCAGCCAGATCCGCTCTTTTTACCAGTTCATTATACCATGCAGAATAATCTTCACTTCTTTTTGGCAATCCTTTGCTCATTATTTTTATTTATTTTGGTATACCTTTTGATCTTTAATTATTGAAGTGGCAAATATACTATAAGACTAGAAAATTGTTTTTAAAAGTTGAATAAAACGGTTTTTCATAGTCCTTTAGCCAAAAATAAATTAATTTGCTTATGCATAATGGACTGAAGGTCCTTGTCGTTAGTTATTAATACAGATAAATAGTATTTCTATGAAATCATTTGGACTCAAAAAATTACTGGTGCTGACAGTATTGGGAATAATGGGTGCTTGTACCGGTAATCAGTTCACATCATCTTCTCCTGAAAATGATGACCTTTATTTTTCTTCTAAAGATAAAAGGAAGATACAACCTGTTGCCACTACTAACCAGACATATACAGGAAATGATAGACCTCAGAATTACAATTCTGATAATAATCAAAATTATTCAAATAATTATAACCAGTCTTCATCCAACGAAGAATACAGTTACTCTTCAAGTGATAAACCTGTAGATTATTCAAGATATACATATAAAAGCAGTACATCATCTTCTTCAAGCTCTGGAGGTGATACATATATCACGAATAATAATTACTATGACAACGACGATTACTACTATAGTAACAATTCTGCAAGAAGATATAACTGGGGAATGGGTTATACAACGGGCTGGAACCCTTACGCTTTCTTTGGACCAACTTCAAGAATTACGGTAAGCTTTGGTTACAATACAGGATGGGGTTGGAATAGCTATTATGGCTACAATTCATTCTATCCTGGATATGGTTATGGTAATTATATCTTTTGCGGCACAGGCTGGGGAAACCCTTATTACGGAGGTATTTATGATTATTATTCTCCTTGGTATTCACCATATAACAGATTCTACTCTCCTCACTGGGCTACCTCTTGGTGGGGCACTCCATATTATAGCTATCCCTACTATGGATATCCATACAGCAGCTTTGACCGAGGATATTATAATGGATACATTCAAGGCTATCATAATGGAAATGTAAAATCCAAACCAGTTAACAATGGTCCTAGACAAGACAGAACAGCAGGGAGAGTTAATACTCCTCAAAATAATAATGACCCTAGAACGCAAAGATACTCTAACGGAAATACACAAGAAACCTATAACAATCAAGGCAGAGTAATCAAAGAAGACAAGAATGGCAGAAAACAAATCTATTATCCGGGAGATAATTCCGGCAGTAATAGCCAACAATCTGGCACGTCTTCACCTACTACTACTCCCGATAATCGTTCAACTTATCAATCTAATGACCGCTATTCTTCTCCTTCAAATAATTCAGGGAACTCAGGAGGAGGAAGCAATAACAATAACAATAGCAATAGAAGACAGATTTACAATAATCAGAGAGGTTCTTCTTATGGTAATAGCAATAGCAATAGTAACAGTGGCTATAATAATCACAATTATAACAATAGCAATAACTATAATAATCATAACTACAGTTCGCCTTCTCCAAGAGGTGGTAGCAGCGGAGGTGGTTCGGCTCCATCCCAAAACAGCTCTCCTGCAGGAAGAAGAAGGTTTTAGCATAATAATATGAAGATATCAAAATTCATTTTTACAACAGGCTTTTTAAGCCTGTTTTCTGTTTCTGCTTTTTCTCAAGGTCCATTTGGTTACTATAATGATGCATTGAGATTTTCTCAAAGTACATTTGGAGGTACTGCCCGCTTCCAGGGTATCGCAGGAGCCACAACGGCACTTGGTGCAGATATGGGAACACTTAATAGCAACCCTGCAGGTCTGGGATTTTACAGAAAATCTGATGTGAGTATTAGCCCTGGTCTAAACTTCGCAGGAACCACAACCAATATGCTTGGCACAGAGACAAGGGATAATAAAGTCAGCTTTAATATAGCTAATATCGGAATTGTCTTTTCAGGAGCTAAAGATGATATTGTTCCTGGAAAATACCGCGGAGGTTCATTTGGTATCAGCATGACAAGAACCAATAACTTTCAAAATCAATTTAGTTATAGTGGGTTTAATAAATCTAATACATTCGGACAGTATGTAGCTGAATTAGCAAGAGGATATTCAATTGATGAAGTTTCAAATCAAGATATTAATGCCCTTACTGATATTGTAGGAATAGCTTACAATACCTATCTTATTGATCCGGTAAATTGTGGAGTTGACGCAGATAAAAATCCAATTCAATGCCCTGGAAATCCATGGCATTCACTTATGAGCGACAATATAGTAAAGCAAAAAGAAATTGTTGCTACAAAAGGAAATCAGAGTCAATGGGACATAGCATATGGTGGAAATATTGATGATAAAGTGTATTTAGGAGCCTCTTTAGGCATTGCAACAATAAGATATGAAGCTAACAAGGTATTTACAGAAACAAATACTCAAACAAGAGATACTATTGATAGCTTTTCATTTTATGATAATTTATCACTAAGGGGAACCGGAATTAATTTCAAGGTAGGTGCAATTATAAAACCTGCTGATTGGATAAGAATTGGAGTTACCGGCCAAACACCAACATATTATGCTATCAGAACCATTTACGATTATAAATTAAGAACAAATTTAAATGCCGATTTTGTAAATGAATTTGTCATACCTGACTCTGATCCTACATACTCCACCCTTCCCGGAACTTATAATTATAATCTGACAACTCCGGCAAGGGCTAAAGCAGGAGTAGCCTTATTTGCTGGAAAATCAGGGTTTATTTCAGGAGATGTTGAAGTTGTTGGTTATAGCGGGGCAAGATTAAAAGGTGCTGATCCTCAGGAATTGGATGCTGATAATGATGTAATAAAGAATCTTTATAAAACTACACTAAACTTTAACCTCGGAGCAGAAGCCAGACTTGGAGACTATAGACTTAGAGCAGGATATGCCCGTTTGGGAGATCCATACAGGCATGGAATAGTCGATAATCTGGATAGAACTATCAATACTTTTACATTCGGAGCTGGTTTGAAATCCGAAAGCTTTTATGCTGATATTGCATTTGTAAATACATTCTACAAAAGTAATTACTATTCTTATCACTTAAACAGTGGCAGAGAACCTATGGCAATCGTAAATAACAGAAATACGAGTGTTGTAATTACAATTGGAACTAGTTTTTAATTTTTAAATGAAAATTTATATCAAGATGAAGAGCAAAGTGCTTAAAATAATCATATTATGGGCGGCTTTCTCTTCATCTTTCTTTTTTTCTTTCGCACAACCCAAAGTGGGCCAAAAAGCTCCTGATTTTAAAATTGAAGATCCTAACGGAAAAATAATCCGTCTTTCAGATCTTTCTGACAAAATCGTATTACTTGATTTTTGGGCTTCATGGTGTATGCCTTGCCGCCAAGTCAATCCGGAAATAGTTGCACTTTATCATAAGTATCATGATAAAGGATTTGAAATTTTCAGTGTTTCATTGGATACTAAAAAAGAAGCCTGGCTTAATGCCATAAAAAAAGACCAGCTATCATGGCCCTTCCATGGAAGTGATTTAAAAGGCTGGGAAAATGAAGTAGCTGAACTTTATGACATTTCAGGAATTCCCGCTACCTTTTTAATTGATGAAAAGGGTATTATCATCGGGACTGATCTTGACGAATACGATCTTGACAAAAAGCTTAACTTTCTATTCAATGAGCAAGTTCAGTTTTATCCACAAACCGCCGCCGGCAAACTTTTTTTCACCGCAAAAGCAAAGTATCAGATTGAAGATCTAAAAGGAAATGTTTTACTGAAAGGCAAAAGTGAAGAAGTTGATATTACAGGATTAGCGGCCTCTGAATACCTTATCAGGTACGAAGGTAAGTCATCTCTCTTTCTCAAAAAAGTAAACGATCAGGCGCTTGTTACTTTTTATCCCCAAAGGGTAGATGATCAAATTACTTTATCTAAAAACGCTAATTTCGAAATATACAATCAAAGAGGTAAACTGATTAAGAAAGGATCTGGAGAAGTTATTATGGTTCAGGATCTTTCTTCCGGCAATTACTACATCAGCCTTGAAGGAACTGTTAATACCTTCTTCAAAAAATAATTTTCTTTTCTTTCAACAATTCTATTACTTCTTCCGGAGAAATACCTGCGCTTATTTCCAGGTTAGCCCTTTTGTAAAAATCTGTTCTCTCTGCACTTTTTTGAATAAGAAAAGCCAGCATATCTTCTTTGCTTTTGCCCTTTACCATCGGTCTGCTTTGATCATTTACAGCATACAGCCTTTCTGTAATTAATTCCGGAGAAACGTTCAGATATATACTGAACCCCATTGATTTTATTAAATTCATATTATCATAAAAACATGGTAAACCTCCTCCTGTCGATATGACAATATTATCCAGATGATTGAGTTGCTTTAAGGTTGATTCTTCCAGTCGTCTGAAATATTCTTCACCAAACTGATGAAATATCTCATTAATTGTCAATCCTTCTGTTTTGACTATTGATGCATCGGTATCTAAAAAGTCAAAATTAAGTAGTTCCGCAAGCTTTACGCCAAGGGTAGATTTCCCAGAACCCGGAAGTCCAATTAAAAAAAGCTTCATGCAAGTAAAATTAATGCAATCTGACCCGTGGATCAATGGCTGCATATAAAATATCTACACAAATATTAACAACTATGAAAACGAGAGCTACAAATAAGGTGGTACCCATCACTACAGGGAAATCGAGCTTATATACCGCATCGATTGTAACGGAGCCAATTCCCTTCCAGTTAAATATGTATTCGATAAAAAATGCTCCTGCCATTAGCGAAGCCAGCCACCCTGAAACTGCAGTAATAACTGGATTCAAAGCATTTTTCAACGCATGCTTAAGTATTATTTTATAATATCGAAGCCCTTTAGCTCTCGCCGTTCTTATATAATCCTGTGACAAAACATCCAGCATACTGCTTCTTGTTAACTGAATAATTATAGCCAATGGCCTGAGGCCCAAAGTAAATGCTGGTAAAATAAGATTCTTCAACACCAGCTTTCTTCCATTTAAATCATCCTCCCATAACTGCCCGGAAGTATTCAAACCCGTATAATCAGAAAGGTAGTATCCAAAAACCATTGCAATTAATGCCCCCATTACAAATGGAGGGGCTGAAATTCCTAAAACTGAAAGGGAAATGGTCGAATGATCAAGAAGACTGTTGGGCTTGACAGAAGCCATCATTCCAAAGAGTATTCCAAACACTGTAGCAAATAACATTGCTGCAAAAGCCAGCCAGAAAGTTCCCTCAAGATTTTCAATTATGATCTCACTAACTTTTTTGTTGGTTTGAAATGACCTTCTCAGATATGGATATTTTACTACAACAACTTTATCTTTTACTTTAAAAAGCTTTTTATATTCATAATTCTTTTCATTTGCTTCAGTATCTCGGTGAATAGAAACAGGAGAAAGATCATTCAGATAATAGCCCAATTGCACTGGAAGTGGCTGATCAAGGCCAAGCTCTCTGGTAATGGCCTCTCGGGTGGAAACGTCAGTTCTCTGACCTGCCATCATGGCTACTGGATCACCCGGCAATACATTAAAAAGAAAAAATACAACTATCAAAGCACCGAACAGTACCAGAAAGCCATATAAAAACCTAGTCGATATAAATTTTATCATTTACCTACTTCTGTAGCATTTTTAATTTATCACTATCGGGAATATCATTATAGTGCCATTTTTCGAGCACTGTTCCATCTTTCAACACCAATATCCCCGGATTTGACCTCACCATCATTTTCAAAATGACATCATCCATGAAATAATATGGTACCGCAAGCTGTAACTCATGTCTGAATGCCTCCATTACATCTGAAGAACCAGGTTCGGTTAAAATAACCGGTGAAAATCCCATTTTTTCTGATTGAGTTATCAAATTCCTTAATTTTTCAACACATCCTCCTTCACAATTCTTAAAAGCTTTATTCACGTCAGGTATTGTAATTAGTAATCTTTTACCTGTCAGAATTTCTTTGGTTTTGTCACCTTCGTCGCTATCAACATTAAATCCAATAATTTTAGGGACAAGTTTGGTTGTGTCTTTATTCAAAAGCTCATACCTGACAAACTTATACGAGGTATCAGAAGGATAGTTTTCTTGTAAAAACTCGAATTCCTTACCTCCTTTAGACAGGATAAACTTGTATTTCGGAGTTTCTTCTGCTTTCATTAATTGAGGTATATTGTTCCCCACTTTAAAATTCAGAAGATCAAAATATGGTAAATGATTCGCAGCATGATATCCGGTATAGAAAGTCACAAACGAAACGATTAGCATCAATAAATCTCCTTTTAAAGTATTAAAAACAGAAACTTGATTTCTTCCCAGGAAAAATATTATTAGAATGAAAAACAGAAGAATAAGATCCTTGATGAAGGACTGTTTTGGGGTTAAAACGATCAAGGTTCCGAAGCATCCACATTCTTTCACTTTATCAAAATAAAAGGAATAAAATGTTAAGAATGTGAAAAACACTATTAAAAGCAAAAGTATCCATGTTGTTTGTTTCATCCTGTAATTAAGCAATAATGCTATACCCAGAATCACTTCCAATCCTACAATGGCAATCGACAAGAATAATGAATATGGGGTAAATACCTCAAAAAAAGATCCAAAATCCGCACTAAAAACATGAAAGTATTCCTCAAGCTTAAAAGCTGTTCCGTATGGATCATTCAATTTTACCAATCCGGAAAAAATAAACAAGCAGCCAACTATGATCCTGCTTATAGTATTAATGATTTTCACCATCTATGAAGTTGGATTTAATTAAAGAAAACACACTATAATTAAGCATATCCTGATAATTGGCATTAACACCCTCAGAAACCAATGTCTTGCCGCTATTATCCTCAATTTGCTTGACCCTTAACAACTTCATAAGAATGATATCTGTTATTGAACTTACACGCATATCCCTCCAGGCTTCTCCGTAATCATGATTTTTATTGATCAGAAGTTCAAGAGTTTCTTCAGAATATTTATCATATAGCTCAGCTACTTTCTCTGCGGGAAGCTCCATGGGATCAGTATCTTTTAGCCCAAGCTGCATCATTGCGATAAGACAATAATTTATTATTCCTATAAATTCCGAATTGATATCTTCAGCCACTTTTTGAGTTCCTTTATCTTGAATTGATCTGATTCTTTGGGCTTTGATAAATATCTGATCTGTAATTGAAGGCAAACGCAAAATTCTCCATGCGGTTCCATAGTCCTGCGTCTTTTTGATAAATAAGTCCTTACACTTATTTATTACCTTCCTATACTCATTTTCAGTCTTGTTTGCCAATTTTGATTTCTATTTAGTAGTTTTGTTTAGGTCAAATTTACAATACTAGAATTTGAAACATAGAATTTTTGAGACAAAAAAAACACTTCTGGTTAGAGGTAAATTAATTGATTTATCCAATCGTCCATTGATAATGGGGATTCTAAATGTAACCCCTGATTCATTTTATGATGGCGGAAAATATCTTACTTCTGAAAATATTGTCAGAAGGGCCGCCTCAATGCTGGAAAACGGAACTGATATTATCGATCTTGGAGGTTATTCATCAAGACCTGGAGCTGAAAATATATCAATTGAAGAAGAAAAATCACGAGTTACCAAGGCCTTAATAATCATAAAAAAAGAGTTCCCTGATTGTATTGTCTCTGTAGATACATTCAGATCTGAAGTTGCCAGAATTGCAGCGGCAGAAGGAGCAGAAATAATAAATGACATTTCCGGAGGGGAATTAGATGAAAAAATGTTTGAAACTATTGCAGAGTTGAAGCTCCCCTATATTTTAATGCACATGAAAGGTTCTCCGGAAACCATGGCAAAACTTAACCAATACGACGATCTGATTGGAGAAATGCTGCAATATTTCCAGGAGAAAATATATCGTCTAAATGACCTGGGGGTCTGGGATATAATAATAGATCCGGGAATAGGTTTTTCTAAAAATAGTTTGCAAAACTTTCATTTGATTAGCCAGTTAGATATCTTCAGTGCCTTAAATCTACCAGTCCTTTTAGGTGCTTCCAGGAAATCTTTCATATACAAAACGTTAAACATTTCTCAGGAAGAAGCTTTAAACGGCACCACTGTTGTTAATACCATAGGACTCTTAAAAAATCTTAGCATTGTCAGAGTCCATGATACCCGGGAAGCTAAGCAAATTATAGCTCTATTAGAAAAATTAAAGAATTGACATTATTGTATAAAATAGGATTCTTAGAAATTAGCTGGATAGATATCCTTGATATCCTGCTTGTTAGTTTCTTGCTTTACCAACTATACAAATTATTAAAAGGAAGTATCGCTGTAAAAATCTTTCTGGGATTTCTTTCTATTTATCTTATTTATCTCGTTGTAAAAGCTGCTAAAATGGAATTATTGACTGCCATTTTGGGTCAGTTTATTGGAGTTGGTGTCATTGCCGCACTTATCTTATTTCAGCAGGAAATTCGAAAATTTTTAATCATCATCGGGAAAACAACAGCATTTAACAGATCTTTCTTAAAGGGACTTCTCTGGAAAAAAAATTCTCAGCCCAATGCCGATGGCCTCAATTTAAATCCGGTAATTGAAAGTGCTAAAATATTGGGAGGAACTAATACAGGAGCTTTAATTGTATTTGCGAAAAGTTCAGAATTGAAGTTCTATGCGGAATCAGGCGATTTAATGGATGCACTGATTTCTAAAAGATTGCTAATTGCTATCTTTCAAAAAAATAGTCCTCTCCATGATGGCGCAGTTATTATCGCAAATAACCGAATTAAGGCAGCCCGATGTATCCTGCCTGTTAGTGAAAACACAGATTTACCTGCCCACCTGGGTCTTAGACATAGAGCTGCAATCGGCCTTACTGAAGTTACAGATAGTATAGTTTTAATTGTTTCTGAAGAAACAGGTCAGATTTCGTTGGCAATTAATGGTAAAATACATACCAATCTTTCAAAATCAGAATTGAAACAAAAGCTCCACTTTTATTTATTTGAAGATGAGGAAAAAATAAAAGAGGGTGAAAAAGAGGAAATAGAAAATTAAAGTCTATTCCTTCTTTTTCATAAATGGAAGGGCAACCTTTTTAACAATTGCTTCGTCAGATTTTTTTTCCACAACTTCCTGAAGTAAAAATCTTCTGCGAATATCATTAATTAAAAATTTCTTTTGTTCTGTAAAGCTGTTCGGATGAACCTGCTCAAAGATTTCTTTCAATTCCTGCCATTTTAAAGGATCATATTCCTTAAAAGCCTTAGAATCAATTTTTTTACTAATACAATACTCCTCCCAAGTCATTTTACAAAATTACAAGAAAGTAATGATAGATTTCTCATATAAATTAAAAACCATCAAAGACATTAACGTTTTGCTGGGCTTCGATGTATTTCTTTAAATATTTTAATGGATAATTAAATTTATACCTTCCAAAAGAAAGCACTCGAAGCAAAATCGAAAGGCCTACAATAAAAACAAACAGAGCAACAAACGAAATTAGCGAGAGGAAAAATGAGTAGGTAAGTTTAGTTTCTTTCATTTTTATCCTTGGTTAGTTTACAAATATTTTACAACATTATTTCGTTTTTGTTTAAAATATATAATTATTTCAATAAAAAACAAAACAAAAACAACAAGAAATAAATTATTAGCCTTATCAAACCAGTCCGTCTTTTTATTTAAATTATTAAAATTTATCTTTGTTAAATCCACAAACAGGTATTAAGATGAAAAAAGTCCTATTCTCATTTGCTCTTTCATTGCTCATGATCAGCAATTTGATAGCTCAGAATCAGCTTCCAATAGATGCTGAAACTAAAAAAATAACTTATACAGAGGTTGTCCAGGTAGATGGAGCCAAAAAAGATGATCTATATCTGAAAGCTAAAAATTGGGCGCTTGCTAATGGATTCAAACAAGTAACGGATTCTAAAGCAGAGGGCAAATTTGTCGCAAAAGGACATTTTGGTGTTCAGTATCCCAGTCCGATGAGAGGAATGAACCATTCAGGAACAGTCAACTATCTTTTTTCTATTTCAGTGAAAGACGGTAAGTACAAATATGAGCTGGTTGACTTTGTACATGAATCTCCGAAAGGGAATGGTGGTAAACTTGAAAATGAACTACCACAGTGTGGCAAATACACTTTGGTTCCTGCGGGTTGGAGTACCATCAAAACAAAATCGGCTGAATCTGCTCAGGCTACAGTAAACAGCCTCAAACAAGAGCTTGCAGGAGCTCCTGCAGCTGCAGAAAAAAAATCAGAAGATTGGTAATAAACTCTTTAAGAGCAAAATGGGGAATTACCCCATTTGCTCTTATCTAAAATTACTTGAGTAATTTCTTCTCCCTCTATTAGGACCTTTTCCACTCCTTTTTATTTTTACAACGGTGTTATTTTTATATCTTTTCTTTTTCCTTTTAAAAAGATTCTTTTTCATCTTTTTCGGCCCTTTTAATGGGGAAACTTCACTCGCTTCTTTTTGAGAGTATGCAAAAGTTTGAGTTGCTCCCCCCCAACCTAAAGAAAGTGTAATCATCAACCCAATAACTATATTATTTTTCATAATTCTCATCCCTTCATTTCTCCTTACTTAAAGTAACTTCTGAAAATTTATGAAAGTTATTCCGAAACAATTTGTAGAAAGTTCTTATTTCTTCTAATTATCCCTTTAATAGAAAAATCAATTAGCTTATCCACGGGTAAAAGAGCAAATTGAACATAATACTTTGATCATACAGTAGTGTTAGCTAAAAGAGCAACAATATGCACCCTTATAACTTTCTTCCAGAATATTGAGTTATTTTTTTAAAACGGAAACTGAGGAGGGCATTATGCACCACTATTATGATAGAGATTACTTGTCGGAAAGATTGTTCTCAAAACTATGCATAAATAATAAAGGAGAATTATGTGAGATGATCGCCTTTGAGGGGGAAACAGTAGAAATAAAATTTAATTGTCTTCGCGAACACTTGATTTATGGGATTTGCTTCGCCTTTAATCCTAAGTTTGAGACCAAAAGGAAAAAATGACACCTTCTTTTCTATGTCATTGTTTTTATAGAAAAAAGGGTGATATGGAGAAAGATAAGAAGAGAGAGTTGTCTGATATCGTTGTAAATTATAAAGGGCAATTGTGTGAAATCCTTGAACTAGGAGAGACTATCTTCGTACATCTGTTTAATTCTTTAAGAGAAGATTATTACGCAGGTGTTTGCTTTAGCTTTAATCCTTCGTATGTAACGAAAGATAAAAATTGGTAAAAAAGAAGAGGCTGATTTTAATGAATCAGCCTCTTCTTTTTTTGAGAAATCTCTTTACTCGCCAATTACAATGAATTCAACCCTTCTGTTTACCAAATTCTCTTTTTTATCATTGCTTTGTATTACTCCCTTTTGCTCACCAAGACTTTCAATCGTAAGCCTGTCCTTTTCAATCCCTTCTTTAATCATAAAATTCATGATCGTCTGAGCCCTTTTTTCAGACAATTGCTGGTTGTATGTAGAGCTTCCTATAGGATCAGCATATGCACAAATCTTAATTTTCATTTTGGGATACTCTTTCATCATCTTCACTACTTCCATTACTTTTTGTGTAGAATATTCTGTAAGTGCCTGATAGGAATTGTAAGTGAAATGAACTTTAGGCTTTAAAACACTTCCAACAGCTGGAGAACTTTTTGTAGGAACGTCACCGGACTGCACTTCTTTTACAGGTGGATTATTTAAATGTGCCTGATTTTGAATAGCATAATTTATCTGAATATCTTGATATCTGTTCAATACCACCATATCATTATCGAGTATTTTCATTTCAGTTCTTCTATTCAACTGCCGGCCTCTTTCATTTTCATTTGTACTTATAGGCATTGTAGAACCATAACCTTTAGCTACCATTCTTCTTTTACCAATTCCTTTCTCGGCAAGATACTTCAATACTGCTGTCGCTCTTTTTTCAGATAATTTTTTATTATACTTAGCCTTTCCTACATTATCCGTATGTCCAGACAATTCTATTTTCAACTCTGGGTGTTCTTTTAAGAAAGTCACCAATCTTTCTAATTCTGACTTAGATTCTTTTTTTAGTTCTGATTTATTAAAGTCAAAGAACATGTTGTTTAGCACAATAGAATTTCCAGCTTTGAGAGACTCCAACTTTATATTTTTTGTAATCTCAAAAAATGGGTTTTTAGTATCTATATTGATATTTTCAGAATGAAACATATATCCGTTAGCTTCTACTGTTATTCCATAATTAGTTCCATGAGGCAACGCTAAAGTATACTGTCCGGTAAGTGAATTGGAATTATAAAATCCTATTTTTTCCTGATTATTATTATTCACAACTGATATAGTTGCTGAAACTGGTTTCCCTGTTTCTTCATCCAGCACTGTTCCTTTTACCAGAGCAAGATTAGAAGTAGGATGCGGTCTATTAATTACATAAATATCAGATTCTCCATAACTATCAGGTCTGGAAGATGAAAAATACCCCTTGGTACCATCTGCAGACCAGATAAAGTTATCTTCATCATCAGCTGTATTAATAGGATACCCCGCATTTTCCGGAGTTGACCACTCCTTATTTACATCATCATAAACTGAAGTCAGTATATCAAAACCACCCATTGATTTATGCCCATTTGAGGAGAAAAAAAGTGTTTTATTATCTATGCTTAAATAAGTAGGTTTTTCGTCAAATTCGGAGTTAATCTTTCTTCCAAGGTTATAAGGTTGTCCCCACTTTCCAGAAGCATCCATTCTTACACCATAAATGTCACTCCCTCCAAAACCACCCAAGCGGTCACTGCTGAAGAAAATAGTTTTTTCATCTGCAGCTATTGCAATAGTTGCTCCGGGCTCCCAGTTAATGTTGTTAAAGCTCTCATCCAGTAGTATGGGCTCAGACCAATGATTTCCTTCAAGAGTACTTACCATAATACTACCACTTCTGACTTTACCTATGTGAGATCTATAAAGAAATAGTTTATGCCCATCAGGTGATATTCCTATACAAGCGTCATGCAATTCTGTGTTCAAGGACACCAGATCTACAGGAGTTCTCCATTTCCCCAAAGAATCCTTATAACTTATATAAATATCTTCGTAATAATGATTATCCTGAATATCAATTTTCCCACCTGTAGTACTTGCTCTTCTGGAAGTGAATACAAGAGTAGAACCATCAGCTGATGTCAATGGTACAATATCCGGATAAGAACTGTTAATTCCAGGTCCCATGTTTTTAACCTCAAGGGTCAATGTGTCTTTTACAAGTTCTTTTCCGATCTGACACATTTCTATGTACTCTTCAACTGGAAGTCTGTCTTTAACTTTAGTTTTTGCAGTAAGGGTATCACTTAATGAGATCTGATAACTTTTATAATAATTTATAGCTTCATCAAACTGATGATTTAAATGAGAAATTCTTCCCAAATAATAATTTAAATCTAAAAACGAATAGCCTTGATTTTGAGCTCTCTGAAAATAAGGTAAAGATTCTCTTCTATGTTGAAGATTAAACTTGCAAACTCCTATACGGTATGGAATTTCAGCATCTCCGGGTTTTAAGCTGTCCAATCTTTCATATAATACTAAAGCTTTTTGGAATTGCTCCGTCTGGTAATAACTAGTTGCTTCTTGCTCTAGTTTTTTCACAGCACGACTTTGACCATTCGCTTTTGTAAAAGATGCGAAAAACAAAATAATACAGATCAAACTGTAGATGTTCCTTTTCATAGTGAGATTAATCGTTAAAAATTTTAAATTGGTAGACTTACAACTAGAAACCATCAAAACTGGACAAAATCTACCAACAAAAAGCGAAATTAACTCATTCTTAACAATTAAAAAAGGAAATATCCTTTAAAAAATTGTACTATTAAAGGGAAAAATTTAACATTACTGCCAAGTTTAATAAAAACCTTCTTGGTCTTCTACTTCCAATAGCGAATCAGATGCAATACTATCTGCTAATACTGGCTCTGGTCTGGGAGGACAACTTATGTTAATAGACAATTTTTTAGGTCGTTTGAAATAACCTTTAGGGATATTTAAACTTTCATCAGCATATACTTTTTCCATGTAGAGGCCAAATATTGGCAGTGCAATTTTTGACCCTTCTCCCAATTGCGAAGTTCTAAAGTGAATACTTCTATCTTCTCCTCCTACCCATACACCTGAAACCAAATTTTTTGTAATGCCCATATACCAGCCATCAGAGTGATTAGAAGTTGTTCCTGTCTTCCCCCCAACCTCATTTCCTCTAAAAATATTGTATTTAAATAAAGCTTGAGAGGTGCCTCCTCTTTCTTCAACTCCTCCTTTCAGCATATGTACCATTACATATGCTACATCTTCAGATAGCGCATCTCGGGTTTTAGGAATTACTTCATGAAGAATATTTCCATTACGGTCTTCTATTCTTGAAATAAAATATGGCTCTACCCAGACCCCGCTATTTACAAAAGCACTGTAGGCCCCTACCATTTCATAGACACTTACATCACTGGAACCAAGACAAATAGATGGAACCGGTTCAAGCTTACTTGTAATTCCTAATTTTTTTGCTTCATTAATAACAGCATCAATACCAATTAATTTTAGAACCTGTGCTGCTACTGAATTAATAGAACGCCCCATAGCCTGTCTTAAAGTCATACTATCACCTGTAAATATCCAATCTGCGTTTTTCGGTGACCAGGTTTTCATTTCACCTTTTTCTTCATATCTAAAGGTAATTGGCGCGTCTGGCAACAGATAGCAAGGTGTGTACCCCTTCTCAATAGCAGCTGCATAAACAAAAGGCTTAAAAGAACTACCAGGCTGTCTTCTTCCTTGTTTTACATGGTCATATTTAAAGTATTTGTAATTAATTCCTCCAACCCATGCTTTAATTTCACCACTTGAAGGATCCATCGACATAAATCCAGAATGAAGAAAATGCTTGTAATACTTTAAAGAATCTATAGGACTCATTATTGTATCTTTCTCCCCATCCCAGCTGAATACAGTCATTTTTACAGGTGTATTCATCACAATATTTATGGAATCATGACCTTCTCCAAATTTCTTAACAAGCATTTTATAGGTCGATGTCCTTTTAGAAACCTCCTCAATAAAGGTGGTAATTTCTTTTTTATTTTCATATCTCCAAGGATTTTGCCCTTTCCAATGTTCAAAAAACTTTTTTTGAACAACTTTCATATGCTCTCCAACAGCATCTTCCGCATGCTTTTGCATTCTTGAATCAATTGTAGTGTAAATCCTCAATCCATCGCCGTACAAATCTTTTCCGTTCTCCTTACACCACTTCAATAAGTATTTATTTAAAACTCCTCTGAAATATGTCGCAATGCCATCTATGGAATTTTCTACTTTGAAATCTACTTTCAATGGAATTTTTCTTATGGAATCGTAATCTTTTGCATCAAGAACTTTATTCTGAACCATCAAATCAAGTACAACATTTCTTCTCTCCAAAGAATTTTCAGGTCTGAACACCGGATTGTAAAGAGTAGTTGCTTTTAATGCCCCTATCAAAGTCGCAGATTGTTCTATTGTGAGGCTATCTGGTGACGTATTAAAAAATGTCCTTGCTGCTACTTTAATTCCGAAAGCATTACTTCCGAAATCAACAGTATTCAGGTACATATTTATAATTTCCTCTTTTGTATAATTTCGTTCTAACTTTATTGCCAACATCCACTCTTTGGCCTTATACAAAAGGACATTAATTATGGGTACAGAGCCAAGTATTCCTTGAAATTCATCATTTCTAGTTTTAAAAAGGTTTTTAGCCAATTGCTGACTCAATGTGCTCGAGCCTCGTTGATCACCTCTGACCATATACCAGAATATTGCGAAAAATCCTTTGGCGTCTATTCCCGAATGTTCATAAAATCGTACATCTTCAGTTGATATCAGGGCCTTAATAACATTGGGAGATATATGGGTTAAATCAACTGGACTTCTGTTCTCCCTGAAATATTTACCTAATAGAATATTATCTGCTGAATAAATTTCTGAAGCTTGATCTGAAGAGGGATTTTCAAGATCATCAATGCCTGGAATCTGTCCAAACAGCCATAAAAAGTTAATTTGCAACAATATTACAAATCCAATTATATAATAAAGAACTCCGCCCCCTATAATCCAAATGTATTTGGCTAATTGTTGATAATCAAACTTCCTGGTATTCTCCATGACCCCGCAACTAACTTCTAATCTTAATGTGTGTTATTGTTCGAAATTTATTCTTCATCTACGATGATAAAAACATCCTCGTTCTTCTTTTTCATTAAATAATTTTCACGGGCAAATCTTTCCAATTCTTTAGGGTTATTAAAAAGTGCTTCCCGCTCTTTCTTCACTTCTTCTATCTTTTCTTCATAAAATACTTTCTGACCATCCAAATCTTTAATTTTTCGGCTAGCTCTAAACTGATTAATAAAATCATTAGAATCGAAAAATATCATCCATATTAAAAAAATGATACTTGAAATAAAAAAGAAGTTCTTAGTAAATGGCGGAAGTTTTGATAACATGATTTTTTACAGAAGATATTTTGCTAAAAATAGAAAATGAGAGGGTAAAAAAAAAGTCCCTTTCTCAAGGGACTTTCAATATTAGATTTTTCTGAAGTTTTTACCTGGGTAATAAGCAATCTCTCCGAGCTCTTCTTCAATTCTAAGAAGTTGATTGTATTTAGCCATACGATCAGAACGAGAAGATGATCCTGTTTTAATTTGACCAGTATTCAAAGCTACTGCCAGATCTGCAATAGTATTATCTTCAGTTTCTCCAGATCTGTGTGACATAATGCTTGAGTAAGAATTTCTCTTAGCTAAAGTTACAGCATCGATAGTCTCAGAAAGAGAACCAATTTGATTTACTTTAATCAGGATTGAATTAGCAACCCCCTTATCAATTCCTTCTTGTAAACGTTTAACATTTGTTACAAAAAGGTCATCTCCTACCAACTGAGTTTTCTTACCAGCAAGGTCAGTTAATTGCTTCCAGCCAGCCCAGTCATCTTCTGCCATGCCATCTTCAATAGAAACAATCGGGTATTTATTAACCCAGTCATTCCAGAAATTGGCCATATCAGAAGATGATAATTTGTCTCCTGTAGACTTTTTGAAATGATACATTTTGGTTTCAGCATCATAAAATTCAGAAGCAGCAGCATCAAGTGCAATAAACACATCTTCTCCAGGTCTGTAACCAGCAGTTTCAATTGCCTGAAGAATGATCTTTAAAGCCTCTTCGTTGGATGGAATATTAGGAGCAAAACCTCCTTCATCACCAACATTGGTTGACATCTTTTTAGATTTCAACACTTTTGCCAGATTGTGGAAAATTTCAGATCCCATTCTCATCGCTTCAGTAAACGAAGCTGCACCTGCTGGAACAATCATGAATTCCTGAAAATCAATAGAATTATCAGCATGACTTCCACCATTCAATATGTTCATCATTGGAACTGGCAATGTTACTGCATTTACACCACCTACATATCTATAAAGTGGCATACTAGCCTCTTGAGCTGCAGCTTTAGCGACAGCAAGAGAAACACCAAGTATTGCATTAGCACCTAACTTACCTTTGTTATGGGTTCCATCCATCTCGATCATGATCTGATCAATTAGTTTCTGCTCAAAAACTGAAGCACCAACTAACTCTGCAGCAATCTTATCATTTACATTGGCAACAGCCTTCAAGACTCCTTTGCCCATGTACTTTGATTTATCACCATCTCTCAATTCTACAGCTTCATGACTTCCTGTTGAAGCTCCTGAAGGAACGGCAGCACGCCCAAGAAACCCATTTTCTGTAATTACATCTACTTCTACAGTAGGGTTACCTCTTGAGTCAAATATTTGACGGGCAACGATTTGTTCTATTAAGCTCATTTTTTTGTTAAAAATTTAATTAAAAATTTATTTTCTAAGTAATGAAATAAATTCCTCAAATAAGTAATGGGAGTCATGCGGTCCTGGGGACGACTCAGGATGATACTGAACTGAAAACGCCTTTTTATTTTTAATTCTAATCCCCTCTACCGTATTATCGTTAAGATTGATATGAGTAACCTCAACTGTTTCACTAGTTTTAACCGCTTCAGCATCTACACTAAATCCATGGTTTTGTGAAGTAATCTCACTTTTACCAGTAAGTAGATTCTTAACAGGATGATTTAATCCTCTATGGCCATGGTGCATTTTGTAAGTAGGAATTCCATTAGCTTCAGCCAAAATCTGATGCCCTAGACAAATACCAAATAGAGGTAAATCAAAATTCAAGATCTTCTTAACAGTTTCTATTGCATATATAGTCGCAGCTGGATCACCGGGTCCATTTGATATAAAATAACCATCAGGTCCCCATTCTTGCATTTCCTCAAAAGAAGTAGTTGCAGGAAATACCTTACAAAATACGTCTCTACTTGTAAAATTATTTAAAATACTTTTTTTAATCCCTAAATCGAGAACTGCAACTTTTAAGGAAGCATTTTCATCACCCGCATAATATGCATTTGGTGTACTTACTTTACTTGACAATTCTAATCCACTCATTGATGGAATATTCTTTACCTCAGCAAGTAGTTGTTCAGCATCAAGTATTTCAGAAGAAATAATTGCATTCATCCCTCCCTTACTTCGGATATGCCTTACTAGCTCTCTGGTGTCTATCTCACTTATACCAACAATATTGTTTCTTACAAAGTACTCCTGAAGTGTCCCTTCTCCACTTTTTCGCGAGTAAATATCTGAAAAAGTTTTGCAGACAAGTCCACTAAATTTCACAGAATCAGACTCTTGCTCTTCATTCACAACACCATAATTTCCTATGTGAGCAGTAGTATTCACAATAATCTGACCATAATAAGAGGGGTCAGTATAAATCTCCTGGTACCCTGTCATTCCTGTATTAAAACAGATTTCGCCTCTGGTTGTACCAATTTTACCTACGGCTAGGCCTTTATATAGAGTGCCATCTTCAAGAACAAGGAGGGCCTCCTTGCGAGTGTTGTATTTCATTGAGGAATATATTTGCGCAAAATAAAAAAAGGATTTGACAAAAGTCAAATCCTTTTTTTATTTATACTATTTTAAAATAGCTATATTATTCGCTGTCTTTAGCTTCTGTATTATCACTTGACTTACTTTCAGTAGATTTTTCAACTTTAGCTTTAGATTTAGCTTCAACAACTGCTTCACCAGCCTTAGAAGATTTTCTACTTCTCCTAGTTTTAGCTTTTCCAGCCTCTTTTGCAGAAGATTTAGTGTAAAGTTCATTGAAATCAACTAATTCAATGATACACATTTCTGCATTATCACCTAATCTATTTCCAGTACGAAGGATTCTTGTATATCCACCTGGACGATTTGAAACCTTTTCAATTACGTCAGAGAATAAAGTGCTTACAGAATCTTTATTCTGAAGATAAGAAAACACAACCCTTCTAGAATGTGTAGTATCATCTTTTGCTTTTGTAATTAGAGGCTCAACATACTTTCTCAAAGCTTTAGCTTTTGCAACTGTAGTTGAAATTCTTTTACTAATAATTAGAGAAGAGGCTAGATTTGAAAGTAAAGCCTTTCTATGACTATGGGTTCTCCCCAAATGGTTATCTTTTTTACCGTGTCGCATTGTAATTAATCTTCATCAAGTTTATACTTAGCCAAATCCATCCCAAATGTTAGGTTTTTATCGGCAATTAAAGCTTCTAATTCAGCTAATGATTTTTTACCGAAATTTCTAAATTTCATCATATCTGAAATATCTAAAGCTGCTAAATCTCCTAGAGATTTAATATCTGCTGCTTTAAGACAATTATAAGCCCTTACTGACAAATCTAACTCAGAAATTGGTGTCTTTAATAATTTCCTCATGTGCAATAGCTCCTCGTCTACAGTCTCTTCTTCGTCCGGCTTTGCCGTTTCAAAAGTCATAGTTTGATCAGAGAACAACATGAAGTGCTTAATAAGAATATTGGCAGCACCTTTTAATGCATCTTCTGGATGAATAGAGCCATCGGTCTCGATATCAAGAATCAATTTCTCATAGTCAGTCTTTTGTTCAACCCTTGTATTCTCTACGCTATACTTGACATTTTTTATAGGCGTAAAAATTGCATCAATTGGAATAAAACCAAACACTTGTTCAGCTGGCTTATTTTCTTCTGCCGGAACGTATCCTCTACCTTTCTCAAGAGTAAGTTCAACATCCATACTAACAGAATTATCAAGATGGCATATTACATGCTCAGGATTTAAAATCTGAAATGATGAAGTAAATTTACCTATATCTCCAGCTTTAAAAACTTCTTGCTTCTTTAGGGAAACTACAATTTTACTTTCATTTGTATCAGCAATCTTTTTAAATCTTACCATTTTAAGATTTAAGATAATTTCTGATACATCTTCCATTACACCTTCTATTGTAGAAAACTCATGAAGAACTCCTGGAATTTTAATTCCTGTTACAGCATAACCCTCCAAAGAAGAAAGCAAAATTCTTCTAAGAGCGTTACCTATCGTTACTCCATAGCCCTTTTCGAGAGGTTTAAATTCAAACAGACCATGAAAATCGTCTGCTTTTTCCATTACAACCTTCTCAGGCATTTGAAATGCTAATATTGACATATTCCGTTATTTCTTTTGGATCCGATAAAAAGAAAATATAAAACAATATATTATTTGGAATAAAGCTCGACTATAAGCTGTTCCTGAATATTCTCAGGTATTTCCTCTCTTTGAGGATAGTTTATATACTTACCAGTCATTGAATTGCTATCCCACTCAAACCATGCAAACTTTTTTCCACCTTTAGCAGATAGACTTGCAGTTATGACTTCTAAAGATTTTGATTTCTCTCTAACAGCTACTATATCACCAGGTTTCACAGAGAAACTCGGAATGTTAACAACATCTCCGTTAACAATTATGTGATGGTGCAATACCAACTGCCTAGCTGCTCTTCTTGATGGGGCAATCCCCAATCTATAGATAACATTATCAAGCCTTGATTCAAGAAGCTTAAGTAGGTTCTCACCAGTAACACCACCCATTCTGGCAGCTTTATCAAATGTATTAGAAAATTGTCTCTCCAATACACCATAAGTATACTTTGCTTTTTGCTTAGCAGCAAGCTGAACAGCATACTCAGATTGCTTTTTTCTTCTTCCTCTACCGTGCATGCCAGGAGGATAGCTCTTCTTTTGTAATGCCTTACTCGCTCCTAAGATCGGTTCTCCGAATTTTCTTGAAATTTTTGTTTTCGGGCCTGTATATCTTGCCATTTCTGAACAATTATTTATTTTAAATACTTAAAAGTAAAAGGAATTAACCTTTAGACTGTAATTAAACTCTTCTCTTCTTTGGAGGTCTGCATCCATTATGCGGTAGAGGAGTTACATCTTTAATAATCGATACCTCGATACCAGCATTTTGAATAGTTCTGATTGCAGATTCTCTTCCAGAACCAGGTCCTTTAACGAAAACTTCTACCTTTCTTAATCCTAAATCAAATGCTACCTGGGCACAATTCTGAGCAGCTACTTGGGCAGCATAAGGAGTATTCTTTTTAGAACCTTTAAAACCCATTTTTCCTGCAGAAGCCCAAGAGATTACTTGACCTGCATTGTTAGTGATGGAAATAATGATGTTGTTAAAGCTAGCCTTAATATGAGCCTGACCTGTAGATTCTACAACTACTACTCTCTTTTTGGCTTTATCCTTTCTTTTGCCTGCTTGTTGTTGTTGAGCCATATAATTTATCTATCTAGATATTTATTTATTATTTAGTAGCTTTTTTCTTGTTAGCCACTGTTTTACGTTTACCTTTACGAGTTCGGCAATTATTCTTAGTTCTTTGCCCTCTAACTGGAAGTCCTTTACGATGTCTTAAGCCTCTGTAACATCCAATATCCAATAAACGTTTAATGCTTAGTTGAACTTCTGATTTAAGAACTCCTTCAACTTTAAACTCAGCACCAATAATATTCCTAATTGCAGTTGATTCCTCTTCGGTCCACTCACTAGCTTTTTTATCCCAATTAACGCCTGCCTTTGTTAAAATAAATTGAGCAGATTTTCTACCTATACCGTAAATATAAGTTAATGAAACTTCCCCGCGTTTGTTATCCGGAATATCTACACCTGAAATTCTAGCCATAGTAATAATTATTAACCTTGTCTTTGTTTAAATCTTGGGTTCTTTTTATTGATAACGTAAAGTTTCCCATTTCTTCTGATTACTTTACAATCAGCACTTCTTTTCTTAATAGATGCTTTAACTTTCATTTTTTGATAAATTTAAGTAGCTATTCGCTAAAACCTATTTATATCTATATACAATTCTTCCTTTTGAAAGATCGTATGGAGACATTTCCAAACGTATTTTATCACCTGGTAAAATTTTTATATAGTTCATTCTCATTTTACCAGAAATATGAGCGATAACCTGATGTCCATTTTCCAACTCTACTTTAAACATAGCATTAGACAATGCTTCTACTATTGTTCCATCTTGCTCTATCGAGGACTGTTTTGCCATTATATTACTTCTTCTATGTATTTAAATGTAGTTAATACTTCAGCTTTTCCTTTTCGTATGGCAACGGTATGTTCAAAATGAGCTGAGGGCTTTCTATCTTTAGTTCTAATTGTCCAACCATCTTCTTCTTGAACGATCTCCTTTTTACCAAGATTTATCATGGGTTCAATGGCTATGACCATACCCTCTTCCAACTTAACGCCTTTACCTCTTTTACCGTAATTAGGAACCTCTGGACCTTCATGTAACTTTTTTCCTACACCATGACCAACCAACTCTCTCACAACAGAATATCCTTTAGATTCTACAAAGTTTTGTATTGAAAAACCAATATCACCTGTTCTTTTCCCAACAACAGCTTCTTCAATACCCAAATACAAAGATTGCTTTGTAAATTCCAACAATTGCCTGACATCTTCCGAAACTTTGCCTATACCATATGTATAAGCACTATCACTATGATATCCACCTAAATTTACGCCACAATCAACAGATATAACATCTCCTTCTTTCAAGGCATACTTCCCTGGGAAACCATGAACTACTTGCTCATTAACGGAGATACACAATGTATAAGGAAATCCGTTGTACCCTTTAAAAGAAGGAACCCCTCCACCACTAATAATAAAATTATATGCTAAATCATCTAACTCTTGAGTAGTTACTCCAATCTTGATAGCCTTTGCAATTTCACCATGTACACGGCCTAAAAGATCTCCACTCTTCTTTATTAGATCAATTTCTTCTTCAGTTTTATAATATATCATTAGTTAGAAGAAGAAATCGCTACATTTTCTGACCTTCCTTTAATTCTTCCTGATTGCATCATACCTTCATAATGTCTCATCAGTAAGTAACTTTCTATTTGTTGAAGTGTATCCAATACTACACCAACCATTATTAAAAGAGAAGTACCACCGAAGAAGTACGAAAAATCTCTGGTTACTCCAGCAACATGTGCAATTGCTGGTAGTATAGCTAAAGCCGCCAGGAAAACAGCACCAGGAAGAGTGATTCGAGACAAAACATCATCAATGTAGTCTGAAGTTTGTTTTCCAGGTTTTATACCAGGGATAAAACCACCATTTCTTTTCATATCATCTGCAATCTGATTTGGATTAACAGATAGGGCTGTATAGAAGAAGGTAAACAGGATAATTAATACAGCGAATGTTAAATTATATTGCCAGCTAGTGAAATCTGAAAATGTTGCACCTATCGATCCTGCAAAATCACTAGTATCAGAAAACATAGAAGCAACCATTGCTGGCAAAAACATTATTGACTGAGCAAAGATAATTGGCATAACTCCTGCAGCAATTACCTTTAAAGGAATATATTGCCTTTGACCGCCATATACCTTATTACCAATTACTTGTTTTGCATACTGTACAGGTATTTTTCTTGTGGCTTGTGTTAACATCACCACTCCCATAACAATAAAGAATAATACCCCTAACTCAATTATAAATGGTAAAGCTCCCTTCATTCCTTTTGCTGCTCCTTCAACTACAATAGCTTGAGGGAATCTTGAGATAATCCCTACCATTATAAGCATAGAGATTCCATTTCCAATACCCTTATCTGTAATTTTCTCACCCAGCCACATACAAAACATCGTACCTGCTGTCAGAATTAACATAGCGCTAATTGTAAAGAAAGCTCTGTCAACACCTGGAAATAACATTTCCTGGTTTACCGTAGCTGCCAAATATCCAACCGATTGAGCTAAGGTTATAAATATTGTAAGTACCCTTGTAATCTGATTGATCTTTTTTCTACCAGATTCTCCTTCTTTTTGAAGTTTTTGAAAATAAGGAACAGCGAAGGTTAATAGTTGCAAAACTATACTTGCTGAAATATAAGGCATGATACCCAAACCAAAAATAGAAACATTGCTGAATGCACCTCCAACCAAGGTATCCAACAATCCTAAAATGTTGTCTTTATTAGAACCCTGTTCTATTGAAGCTGGATCAACACCAGGAAGTACAACATAAGATCCCAGACGAAAAATCAAAAGAAAACCTATAGTGTTCAGTATCCTGATTCTTAGGTCTTCTATTGAAAATATATTCTTAATGGTTTGGATAAACTTTTTCATTATGCAATTTTTATTGCTTTACCACCTGCATTTTCAATTGCTTTAACAGCTGATTCAGAAAAAGAATGGGCTTTGATCTCTAATTTCGCTTTTAGCTCTCCTCTTCCCAAAACTTTAATTTTATCAGATTTAGCAACTAATCCGTTCTCTAAAAGAACTTTATCATCTACCAATGATAACTTCTTTTCAGTTGCAAGATTATTTATTATATCTAAATTAATGGGCTTGAATATTACTTTGTCAGGATTATTAAATCCAAATTTTGGAACTCTTCTTTGAAGAGGCATTTGACCACCTTCAAAACCTGATTTTTTAGAATATCCTGATCTTGACTTTGCTCCTTTGTGACCTCTTGTTGAAGTTCCGCCACGTCCTGATCCGGTACCTCTACCAATTCTCTTTCTATTTTTAACAGACCCTTTTGCAGGAGTCAAATTACTTAAGTTCATAATTAGATTTTGCTAACAGTTACCAAGTGATTTACTTTCTTAACCATTCCTTGTATTTGAGGAGTTGCTTCTACCTCAACACTTTTATTAATTTTACCAAGTCCTAAAGCTTTAATTGTAAGCTTCTGATCGATTGGACGATCAATAGTACTTCTAACTTGAGTTATTTTAATCTTAGCCATTTTACTTTCCGGTAAATACTTTTGCCAATGTAACACCTCTTTGTTGAGCAATAACGTGTGGAGCTCTCATTCTTAGTAGAGCATCAAAAGTAGCTTTAACAACGTTGTGAGGATTAGAAGACCCCTTTGACTTAGCTAAGACATCTTTAACGCCAGCACTTTCAAGTACAGCTCTCATTGCACCACCTGCAATTACTCCAGTACCAGGAGCTGCAGGTTTTAAGAATACAAATCCTCCACTATATTTTCCATGAATCGGATGAGGTACGGTACCCTTCAAAACCGGAACCTTAATAAGGTTCTTCTTTGCATCATCTATACCTTTTGTGATAGCATCTGTTACCTCATTAGCTTTACCTAAGCCGTAACCAACTACACCATGACCATCTCCTACTACAACAATTGCAGAGAAACTAAATCTACGACCTCCCTTTACAACTTTTGCAACTCTTTGAATAGCTACTACCTTTTCTTTAAGGTCAATTTCGCTAGCTTTTACTGATCTAATATTTACCTGAGACATATCGATTAGAATTTAAGGCCTCCTTCTCTAGCTCCTTCAGCTAAAGCTTTAACTCTACCATGATAAAGATATCCACCTCTATCAAATACTACTTCTGAAATACCATTACTCTTTGCTTTTTCAGCAATCTTTAAACCGACACTTTTAGAAAGTTCAGATTTAGTTCCTTTTTGGGATTTTAGCTCTACAGAAGATGCACTGATAATTGTTTTTCCTGCTATATCATCTATAATTTGAGCATATATACTTGTATTGCTTCTAAAAACTGAGAGTCTTGGCTTAACTCCTGTACCAGAAATTTTCTTTCTGATACTTCTCTTTATCCTCAGTCTTCTTAAATCTTTTTTAGTAGCCATCTTAAATCAATTTATTATTTAGCAGCAGTTTTACCAGCTTTACGTCTAACAACTTCGTTAACAAATCTGATACCCTTACCTTTGTATGGTTCAACCTTTCTCAGAGAACGAATTTTTGCAGCCACTTGTCCAATCAACTGTTTATCAATTGATTCCAAAGTTACAATTGGGTTTTTACCTTTTTCAGTTAAAGTTTTTACAGCAACTTCATTAGGCAATGCCACAAATATATTGTGTGAATATCCTAAACTTAGTTCTAGCACGGAACCAGTAGAAGCAGCCTTATAACCAACCCCGACCAATTCGAGATCAATTTTATAACCTTCACTAACTCCAACCACCATGTTACTAAGCAATGATCTATACAATCCATGTAAAGCCTTATGTCTCTTTTGATCTGTAGGTCTTTCTACATTCAAGTTGGATCCTTCAACAGTTACCTTAATATCTAAGTCAACAGCTTGAACCAAAGTCCCTTTAGGGCCCTTAATCTCTACCAAATTTCCAGAACCAACCTTTACTTCAACCTTAGCAGGTATTGCAATTGGCTTTTTTCCAATCCTTGACATATTATTTTTTTATAATATTAATAAATATAACAAAGTACTTCACCACCAATATTTAATTCTCTAGCTTCCTTGTCAGTAATAACACCTTTGGAAGTAGACAAAATTGCAATACCCAAGCCATTTAAAACTCTAGGCAAAGTAGCTGATTTAGAATACTTTCTTAATCCTGGAGAACTTATTCTCTCTATTTTAACAATTGCAGATTGTTTAGTTAGAGGATTATATTTCAAGGCAATTTTTATTTTCCCTTGTTTATCATCTTCTTCAAATTTATAATTCTGAATATAACCCTTATCAAAAAGAACCTTGGTTATTTCTTTCTTTATATTTGAAGCAGGAACCTCAACTATCCTATGATTCGCCTTAATAGCGTTTCTCAATCTTGTTAAATAATCTGCGATAGGATCCATTTTAAACTTTTCTTTATATATTAAAATTAAAAGCCCCGAATCAGGGCTGCAAATTTAAGAAGATTTTTTGAAAAAGAAAATCTTTATTAAAAAATTACCAACTTGCTTTCGTTACACCAGGAATTTTTCCTGCAGAGGCCATTTCTCTAAATGTAACTCTGGAGATCCCAAACTTCCTCATATAACCTCTTGGTCTCCCTGTTAATTTACACCTATTGTGTAATCTCACCTTTGAGGAATTTCTCGGTAATTTATCCAGACCTAAGAAATCACCGTTAGCTTTAAGCTCTTCTCTTTTTTTAGCGTATTTAGCTACGAGTTTGATTCTTTTTCTCTCTCTAGCTTTTACTGATTCTTTTGCCATTTCAATTATTTTTTCTGTCCTGCGAAAGGTAGACCGAATGATTTTAATAACTCCAGACTTTCTTCGTCTGTATTTGCTGTAGTAACAAAAGTAATATCCATACCAGAAATTTTACTTACTTTATCGATACTAATCTCAGGGAATATTATTTGCTCTTTTACTCCCAAAGTGTAATTGCCTTTACCGTCAAAACCTTTATCGCTTATCCCTCTAAAGTCACGAACCCTTGGTAATGCAATTGACATTAATCTATCCATAAATTCGTACATTCTATCTCCACGCAAAGTTACTTTTGCGCCAATTGGCATATTTTCTCTAAGCTTAAAATTTGAGATAGCCTTTTTCGATTTTGTTGCTAATGCCTTTTGACCAGTAATTATTGTCAACTCTTCAACTCCAACATCAACAATCTTTTTATCTGAAACAGCGGCTCCCATACCTTTATTAACAACAATCTTTGTTAATTTTGGAACCTGCATCTGAGATTTATACTGAAATTTGCTTTTTAATTGAGCAACAATTTCTTTATTGTATTTATCCTTTAGTCTTGGAATAGCCATATCCTTACTTTATTATGTCTCCAGTTTTCTTTGAGTATCTCTGAAGCTTACCTTTTGAATCTAACTTTCTTCCTATTCTTGAAGCTGTCCCCTTTGAATCCACTACCATTAAGTTACTAGCATGAATAGGCGCCTCTTTTTTTACAATACCACCATTTGGATTCGTAGCCGTAGGCTTTGTATGCTTTGTTACCATATTAAGGCCTTCAACAATAGCCTTGTTACCAGTAACATCAACACTTTTAATTGTTCCTGTCTTACCACGAAAATCGCCGGCAATAACTTTTACAGTATCACCTGCTTTTATATGTAATTTTTTATTTGTAGTTGCCATAATATTATAATACTTCAGGAGCAAGTGATACAATCTTCATAAACTGTTTCTCTCTTAATTCTCTAGCGACTGGTCCGAAGATACGAGTTCCTCTAGGTTCATCATTGTTGTTTAGTAAAACAACAGCATTATCAGAGAATCTTATGTAAGAACCATCTACTCTCCTAACCTCTTTTTTTGTCCTAACTATAACAGCTTTAGAAACTGTTCCTTTTTTTAAGTTGCTAGACGAAAGAGCATGTTTAACAGTTACTACTACTTTATCGCCGATGGAAGCATATTTCTTTTTTGTTCCACCCAAAACTCTAATAACTAAAACCTCTTTAGCTCCGCTATTATCAGCTACATTTAATCTTGATTCCTGCTGTATCATGGTTATTTCGCCTTTTCAATAATTTCAACTAATCTCCATCTTTTTAATTTGCTCAGCGGACGAGTTTCCATGATCTTTACAGTATCACCGATACCACATTCATTTTTTTCGTCATGAGCCATAAATTTAGTAGTCTTGTTTAGAAACTTACCATATTTAGCATGCTTAACTTTTCTTTCTACAGCTACTGTAATTGATTTTGTCATTTTATTACTAACGACTTTACCAACTCTCTCTTTTCTAAAATTTCTTTGCTCCATAATAATCTAAAGATTAGGATTTGGATTTAACCTTTTCACTCAAAGCTGTCTGAAGACGAGCTATTACTTTTTTTGCCTCCCTAATCTTCATAGGATTTTCAATTGGAGAAATAGCATGTGCAAATTTTAATTTTGCAAGAGCCTCTTGCTCTGCAGAGATTCTACTCTTTAAATCAGCAGCGTTTAGAGATTTTATATCAGAAGTTTTCATTGAATTAACCTTCGTAATCTGGACGAACAACAAATTTAGTTTTTACTGGTAATTTTTGGGCTGCAAGTCTCAGAGATTCCATTGCAGTTTCTTTCGAAATACCTGTTGATTCGAAAAGAATAGTTCCTGGCTTAATCACAGCCACCCAATATTCAGGAGCTCCTTTACCTTTACCCATACGAACCTCAGCAGGCTTCTTAGTTATTGGCTTATCTGGAAAAATTCTTATCCAAACTTGTCCTTCTCTTTTCATTGCTCTAGTCATAGCAATACGAGCAGCCTCTAACTGACGGCTGGTTATCATACCAGGCTCCAGAGCCTTGATAGCGAAAGATCCAAATTCTATACTAAAACCTCTTGTCGCAATCCCTCTGTTTCTACCCTTTTGTTGCTTCCTAAATTTTGTTCTTTTTGGCTGTAACATTCTTTTAAACTTTTACAGTTGCCTAACCAACTCTTTACTATTGCAGTAAAAACCTCTTGTTATTTTCTTTTTCTTTTTGGTCCACCTTCGGACTTTTTCTTTCCACCTCTATTTTGTGGTGCATTACCTTCAGCAGGAACATTTGCAGATGCACTTGCAAGACCTACATTAGGAGACAAATCCCTTTTTCCAAAAACTTCACCTTTGAAAATCCATACCTTGATACCGATTTTTCCATAAACTGTCAAGGCTTCAGAGACAGCATAGTCAATATCAGCTCTTAATGTATGTAGTGGTATTCTTCCTTCCTTATATTGCTCATTACGAGCCATCTCAGCACCACCTAAACGTCCACCTAATTTAATTTTAATACCTTGAGCACCAACTCTCATTGTTGAAGCAATTGCTTGCTTCATAGCTCTTCTGTAAGAAATTCTAGCTTGCAATTGCTGAGCTATCGATTCTCCAACAAGTTTAGCATCAAGCTCAGGTCTCTTAATTTCAAAGATATTAATTTGAACATCTTTACCTGTAACTTTCTTTAACTCTTCCTTGATCTTATCAACTTCAGCTCCACCTTTACCGATAACAACACCTGGACGAGCTGTATTTATAGTAAGTGTAATTCTTTTTAGAGTTCTTTCTATGATGATTTTAGCAATACCACCTTTTGGAATTCTGGCAAAAACATACTTTCTGATTTTTTCGTCTTCAACTAACTTATCAGAGAAGGTTTTACCTCCATACCAATTAGAATCCCATCCTTTTACGATTCCTAATCTAAAACCAGTAGGATTTACTTTCTGTCCCATGTTTATTACTTTTCGGATTTTTTGGTAGCTTTTTTAACTTCGGTTTTTGCAGCACTCTTTGCCTTTGGACTTTTCGCTTTAGCCTCCTTCTTCTCTCCTTCAACAGACTTTGAATTAGTCTCTTCCTTCTTAACTTCGGTAGCAGGTGAAGCAACACCATTAAGGCTAGCTAATACTAGTGTTATATGGTTAGATCTTTTTCTAACTCTGTGAGCTCTTCCTTGTGGGGCAGGACGTAATCTTTTAAGGATTCTTCCACCATCAACAAATATATCCTTTATTACTAAGTCAGCATCCTCAAGTCTTTCATTAGGATATTTAATTTGCCAATCAGAAATAGCAGATAATAATAATTTCTCAATTTTCTTAGCACCAGACTGAGGCTGATATTTTAGCATAGCTAAAGCTGCATTTGCTTTAATACCTCTAACTAAGTCAGCAACTAATCTCATCTTTCTTGGAGATGTAGGAACATTGCGTAGTTTCGCAACTACAGATCCATCAAAAGAAGCTTTTAATGCAGCCTCTTTCTTTTTCTTTTTAACTACAGATCTTCTTTGTTTAACAGCTGCTTCCATAATTATTTTTTACCTTTGTCTTTTTTAGCTGTGTGACCTCTAAAGTTACGAGTAGGTGCAAATTCACCCAGCTTGTGTCCTACCATATTTTCTGTTACATATACAGGTATAAACTTATTACCGTTATGAACTGCAAATGTGTGGCCTACAAAATCAGGTGATATCATTGATCTGCGAGACCAAGTTTTAATAACTGATTTTTTTCCTGATTCATTCATAGTCTGAACTTTCTTGTCCAGACGGAAATCTATATATGGCCCTTTTTTTAGAGAACGTCCCATCGTTTAGCCTTTATTTTCTCCTTGAAACAATTAGATCCTTGGAATATTTATTATTATTTCTAGTCTTTTTGCCTTTAGCTAAAAGTCCTTTTCTTGATCTTGGATGACCACCCGAAGCTCTACCTTCCCCACCTCCCATTGGATGATCAACAGGGTTCATTGCAACACCTCTTGTTCTTGGTCTAACACCTAACCATCTTGATCTTCCCGCTTTTCCAGCAGTAAGGTTCATGTGATCTTGATTAGAAACTGAGCCAACGGTTGCAACACATTCAGCAAGTACCAATCTCATTTCGCCGGAAGGAAGCTTAACAGTTGCGTACTTTCCTTCTCTAGCAACCAATTGAGCATAAGTTCCAGCGCTTCTAGCTAAAGCACCGCCTTTACCTTTCTTAAGCTCAACATTGTGTATAATTGTACCTAATGGTATATCTGAAAGAGCTAAGCTATTTCCAATTTCTGGTGCAATACCTTTACCCGAAACTACCTTTGTACCAACTTTTAATCCATCTGGTGCTAAGATATATCTTTTCTCTCCATCAGCATAATAAAGCAAAGCAATCCTTGCACTTCTATTTGGATCATATTCAATTGATTTTACTGTCGCTGGAATATTATTCTTATCCCTTTTAAAATCAATAATACGATATTGCTTTTTGTGACCACCTCCGATATATCTCATGGTCATCTTCCCGGAGTTATTTCTTCCTCCACTTCTTTTAACCGAAGTTAAAAGAGATTTCTCAGGTACATCTGAAGTAATCTCATCGAAAGTAGAACCGACTCTAAATCTAGTTCCTGGAGTTATGGGTCTGAATTTTTTAACAGCCATCTTGATTAAATTCTATAGTCCTCCGTAAAAATCAATAATTTCACCTTCAGCAACTTTAACAATTGCTTTTTTATAAGAAGAAGTTTTACCTGCCATAATTCCAGCTTTGGTATATCTCGTTTTCTTCTTTCCAGGTGCGATCAATGTTTTAACTTCTTCAACATTTACACCATACTGTTTCTCAACAGCCTGCTTTATCTGGATCTTATTAGCAGATTTATCTACAACAAACCCATATTTTCCCTTTTCATTAAGGACTGTAACCTTTTCAGTTACAAGGGGTTTAATTAAAATATTTTTCATATTAACCCAGTAATTCTTCTAATTTTGCAACTGAACCTTCTGCAAGCACAACTTTATCAGCTTTAAGAACATCAAATGTTTTTAATTGATCAAAAGTTATAACTTTAGCATTTCTCAAATTCCTGCTTGACAAAAATACATTCTTGTTTGAATCACCAAGTACTAAGAGTGTTTTTTTATCACTTAAGCTTAGATTCTTAAGCAAGTCAATGTATACTTTAGTTTTAGGCTTATCAAAAGATAGATTTTCTAAAACAGAAATATTATTTGATTTAGCTTTATAAGTCAATGCAGATCTCCTAGCAAGAGTTTTTAGCTTTTTATTTAGCTTAAATCTATAATCTCTTGGTCTAGGACCAAATATAGTACCTCCTCCAACAAATACAGGTGATTTTCTACTTCCTGACCTTGCACCTCCGGTACCTTTTTGTTTTTTCAGCTTTTTTGTTGAGAATGCAACTTCAGCTCTTTCTTTTGCCTTATGCGTTCCTTGACGCTGATTTGCAAGAAATTGCTTAACATCAAGATATATTGCGTGATCATTGATCTCAGCTGCAAATATATTATCTGATAAAACAACTTTTCTACCAGTATCTTTTCCTTTATTATTTACTACAGAAAGTTCCATTGTTATTTCTCCAGAATTACGAATGAATTTTTAGCGCCGGGAATTGATCCACTAACCAATAGCAGATTTTTCTCCGGATAAATTTTTTCTATTCTAAGGTTTTGAATTTTAACTCTATCTCCTCCAGTTCTACCAGCCATTCTCATACCTTTAAATACTCTGGAAGGGAAAGAACATGCACCTACAGAACCAGGGTGTCTCTGTCTGTTATGCTGACCGTGAGTTTGTCCTCCAACTCCTGAAAAGCCGTGACGTTTAACAACACCTTGAAAACCTTTACCTTTAGATGTTCCAATAGCATCAACAAAGTCTCCTTCAACGAAAACATCTGCAACTGCTATTGAATCTCCCAAATTCAAAGCCTTTTCAAACTCTTTAAACTCAACCAATTTACTTTTAGGCGTAGCTCCTGCTTTTTTAAAATGTCCTAACAAAGCAGCTGGAGTGTTTTTTTCCTTCTTATCTCCATATGCTAATTGAACTGCAGTATAACCATCTTTCTCGACAGTTTTAACCTGAGTTACCACACAAGGTCCAGCTTCCACTAAGGTAACCCCAATTGATTTACCATCTTGGAAGATGCTTGTCATGCCTATTTTTTTACCTATAATCCCTGACATTTTCTTGTCGCTTTATTTCTTAATCTAAGGACTCTTTCCGTTAACTTATTAGTATTTCTAAAAACGGACTGCAAAGTTAACAAAATTTAAATTCCCAGCAAATTTGTTTTGAACAATATTTTTAAAAATGGGTATTGGAGGGGAAAAAAAAGACCAATATTACTATTATTGGTCCTTTTTGTAGTACCTACTATGTTAAATCAGACTTTGATCTCAACATCAACTCCGCTTGGCAATTCTAATTTCATCAATGCATCAACTGTTTTGGTACTTGTGGAATAAATATCAACAAGTCTTTTGTAGGTGCAAAGTTGAAACTGCTCACGTGACTTTTTACTAACGTGTGGAGATCTTAAAACAGTAAAGATTTCTTTCTCTGTTGGAAGAGGAATTGGTCCACTTACAACTGCTCCAGTTGCTTTTACTGCCTTCACAATTTTTTCAGATGATTTATCTACTAGATTGTGATCGTAAGATTTTAATTTAATTCTTATCTTCTGATTCATAAAATTATTTCGTTACTGCTGCTCCTTTTACTTTTGCTATAATAGAATCCGCTAAGTTACTCGGAACAAATTCATAATGAGAGAATGTCAATGTTGCTGTTGCGCGACCTGAAGAAATTGTTCTAAGATCTGTTACATATCCAAATAACTCAGACAAAGGTACATCAGCTTTAATAACTTGGCTTCCTGCTTTAGTATCCATCCCTTTCATAATACCTCTTCTTCTATTCAAGTCTCCAGTTATAGGTCCCATATACTCATCAGGGCATAGTACTTCCACACTCATGATAGGCTCCATTAACTTCGGTCCTGCATTCTTCGCTGCTTCTCTGAAACCTCCTCTTGCTGCAAGTTCAAATGATAATGCATCTGAATCGACATCGTGGAATGATCCGTGGAATAACCTCACTCGCATAGCTTCTACTGGGTAACCAGCCAGTGGGCCATTACTCATTGCTTCTCTAAAACCTTTCTCAATAGGAGAAATAAATTCTCTTGGTATAACACCACCTACGATCTCATTTGCAAAATCAAGACCTGTCTTATCATCTTGTCTAGGCCCTATTTCAAATACGATATCTGCAAATTTACCTTTACCACCTGTTTGTTTCTTATAAACCTCTCTGTGCTCAAAGTTTTTAGTAAGAGACTCTTTATATGCAACCTGAGGAGCTCCTTGATTAACTTCAACCTTAAATTCTCTTCTCATCCTGTCAATGATGATTTCAAGATGAAGCTCTCCCATTCCCCTAAGGATTGTCTGGCCTGTCTCCTGATCAGTTGACACATGAAGTGTAGGATCTTCCTCAACTAGTTTAGCAATTGCCATACCCATCTTATCCACGTCTGCCTGAGTTTTTGGCTCAATAGCATACCCAATTACAGGATCAGGGAAAGTCATTGACTCTAGTACAATTTTTGATTTCTCATCACATAGAGTATCTCCGGTCTTAATATCTTTAAAACCAACAACTGCTCCGATATCTCCAGCATGTAAACGTTCTATTTGATTTTGCTTATTTGCGTGCATTTGGAATACACGTGAAATACGCTCTTTATTTCCAGATCTAGAATTATATACATAAGATCCAGACTCAAGTATTCCAGAGTAAGCTCTTATAAAGCACAGACGACCAACATAAGGGTCAGTGGCAATTTTAAATGCAAGAGCTGTGAAAGCCTCTTTTTCATCTGGCTTACGAGAAATTTCTTCTCCTGTATCAGGATCTGTTCCTTTGATACTTTCTTTATCAAGAGGAGAAGGTAAAAGTGCCATTACATAATCCAACATTGTTTGCACACCTTTATTCTTAAAAGATGAACCACAAACCATTGGAACTACTTTCATCGCAATTACTGCTTTTCTAAGTGCAGTAAGAATTTCGTCTTCAGTGATAGTAGAAGGATCATCGAAATATTTTTCCATGATCTTCTCATCAAACTCTGCAACTGCTTCAAGTAGTTTTTCTCTATATTCTTTAGCTTCCTCTTCTAAATCTGCAGGAATAGGAATTTCCGTAAACGTCATTCCTTTATCATGCTCATTCCACTGAATTCCACGGAAATTTACAAGATCAACTACGCCTTTAAAGGTATCCTCCGAGCCGATTGGTAACTGAAGAGGTAATGCATGACTACCTAAAATTTCTTTAACCTGCTTGCAAACATTCAAGAAATCAGCACCAGCTCTATCCATCTTGTTTACAAAACCAATACGAGGCACATTATAGTTGTTTGCCAAACGCCAGTTAGTTTCAGACTGAGGCTCTACTCCATCAACTGCACTAAATAAAAACACTAAACCGTCCAATACACGAAGAGAGCGGTTTACCTCAACAGTAAAATCCACGTGACCTGGCGTATCAATTACGTTCACGTGATACTTCTCCCCTTTGTAACTCCAGTTTACTGTTGTTGCAGCAGAAGTAATCGTGATTCCTCTTTCCTGCTCCTGAGCCATCCAGTCCATCGTAGCCGCGCCATCATGCACCTCTCCCAATTTGTGGCTCACACCCGCATAGTAAAGTATACGCTCACTTGTTGTGGTTTTACCAGCATCAATGTGTGCAGCTATACCTATATTTCTTGTATATTTTAAATCGCGTGCCATTTAATTTCTATAGAGAATTATATTCTGAAATGTGAAAATGCTCTGTTCGCCTCTGCCATTCTGTGTGTATCGTCTTTTTTCTTCACAGCAGCTCCCTCACCTTTTGATGCAGCGATTATCTCGCCTGCCAAACGTTCAGTCATGGTTTTTTCGCCTCTTCCTCTAGCATATTGAATAAGCCATTTCATACCTAAAGCTGCCTTTCTCTCTGGTCTTACTTCAGTAGGAACCTGGAAAGTAGCTCCACCAACACGACGGCTCTTTACTTCCACATGTGGACTTACATTATTTAATGCTTTTCTCCAGACTTCTAGTCCATTTTCCTTGGTTCTGCTCTCTACTAGGTCACATGCAGAATAAAAAATATCATATGCGATACTTTTCTTTCCATCATACATCAAAGAGTTCACAAATTTAGTTACCAGTGTATCCCTGAACTTAGGATCAGGCAGAAGGTATCTCTTTTTAGGTTTAGCCTTTCTCATAACGTATTATTTCTTTTTACCTTTTGCGGCAGGTGTTTTTGCAGCAGCACCTGGCTTAGGTCTTTTAGCACCGTATTTTGATCTTGATTGTAATCTTCCATTTACACCCGCGGTATCAAGGGCACCTCTGACAATATGGTATCTTACACCTGGTAAGTCTTTTACCCTTCCGCCTCTGATTAGCACTATTGAGTGCTCTTGTAGGTTATGACCTTCTCCCGGAATATAAGCGTTAACTTCCTTTCCGTTAGTCAACCTTACCCTTGCAACCTTTCTCATTGCTGAGTTTGGCTTCTTTGGAGTGGTGGTGTATACCCTTGTACATACTCCTCTTCTTTGTGGACACGAATCCAACGCGGGAGATTTAGAGTTAGAGGTCAGTTTCTCTCTACCTTTTCTTACTAATTGTTGTATAGTAGGCATTTACTTAAAAAGAATTAAATCCCTTATTTTTTTTGGAAGGGCAAAGATACGGAAATTAGAATCTTTTGCAAAAACTATATTTTATATTTTTTTTAAAAAATTGTTGTTCAATCCACAAAAAAACGATAACACACTAATTATCAATAACAAACAAGCAATTCATCTTCTTCTTAAAAGAAAAATATTTTTTTATTCCAATCCAACCATAATAAAAGCCCCCCAATAGATCGGATCATTATACTTCTCTTTGATCACTCTCTTAGCTTCTAAAAAAGATTTTCTTTTAGCTCCTGTAGAAAGCCATTTATCATAAAAAATAGTCATAAGCTCTTTTGTTACATTATCTGAAACTTTAAATAGACTCATTATCACTGAATTTGCACCTGCAATCAAAAAGGCTCTTTGTAAACCGCAGACGCCTTCTCCTAATTGAACTTTCCCAACTCCTGTTTCACAAGCACTCAATACTACTAATTCCGTATGATCCAGATATAAATTCATTGCTTCATAGGCTGTTAATATTCCATCTTCTGAATTCAACTCATATACTTTATTTTTAGCAAGAAGTGCTCCTCCATTTTTCAACAGTAACCCTGATCTTAAAAGGGGATTTTGAAGATTTTTGTCTGAAAGCCCTTCATTATAATCCGGCTCAATATCTTCCATAAAAAAACCGTGAGTTGCGATATGAAATACTTTTGGATCTTTAATTGATTTCAAATTGCTTTCCGTGGCGTGATTATTTAAATAGATTTCTGTTTCCCAGCCATTTTTAGTCATTAAATCATTGAGATGCTTTACCTCTCCCTCTGCCCCAGGGAGCTGTGGTATTCTTTTTCCGTCTGTCAAGCTAAGAGAAGTTCTGAAATAAATGGAATCTTTTATATCTCCATTTGCATCAATTGATTCTTCATAGTATGTTGGATTGCCAAACAATTTTATTTTATTCCCTACTGAAGGTTTTAATTTATCTTTTTTTGAAGCTTTAACATGTATACTCAGCAAATCTCTGGTATTGCTGACAAGAACAAATTCATATTTGTTCAAAAGATAGTTCTTATCAGGGCCGCAAATTGTTTCTATATTGATCTGGTTATAAACTCCATCTCCAGAAATAAAAACTGTGGCATTTTGCTTAATCAGATTATTAAATGGTTTCCAGAATTTTTCAAAGGAATACTGATCTTCAACATTAAGCTTAATACAGTTTCTGTAATAGTTAAGATATTTATTTTCAAGGTCATTTCCATACGGTATCAGCACAAGCTCCGGTGCTTTTGAATTTTCATTGATAACCAGGCCTGCATAAACTACCGAATCAGAAATTTTTTTATCGAAGTACCTGAATCTAATTATTTCTACTGCATATTCATTGGGCTTCAAAACTGCTTTTACTTGTTTCCAGTTGACATCAGACTTTTCATAATTTGTAAAGAAGAATTCTGATTTTTCACTCAGATCTTTTTCAAGTGCTTCAATTTCTTTTTCCAATAGCTTTACATCAATGTTATTTTCTTTCTGTTGTGCTGCATCCATAGATAAGGCAGATGTAAGGAATTCTCTTTTATCTATCCAGCTCTCATATTTTTTTATTAATTCCGGATTATTGCTGCTCAGAATCCTTTCTTTAACCTTAATGGATGAGTTCAACAAAATTGCTTTTGTTTTAAGGCTAAAGTCATAGACATTTTGAAGTAGTTCTGGGTTTTCTTTTGCTAATTTTATAGCAAGGGTATTATAAAATTCAAAGTCATCTTTAATCAGATTCCAGAATTTATTCTTTTCTCTATCACTTAGAGATGGAAAGTATTTTCTAATAAATTTTAAGTCAGCAACAGTTGTCTCATCAAGACATCTTATTGCGGCTTTGAAATCATCTAAAATAAATGCCATCTGGCCTTCCTTACTGAGTGCTTTTATGTAGTAAGGATGGTGGGCATCAAATATCTTTCCGTAAAGGTTTTTGCTAGCTTCAAAGGATTCTCTGGCGTCTGTATACTTTTCTATTTTGGAAAAGAATATTCCTTTCATATAAGCTGCCTCGGCTGAATGAATATTAGCATTTCCAAGTTTTGCAATCCAAATAGCATTAGCTTTGTTCAGACTATCTTCTGCAGGTTTATTCTTTCTATTTTCAATATAAAACATTGATAAATTTTTCAATATTTCTGCATAATGAAGGTTGTCACTCCCAAGGCAAGAATTGATTATGGACGCTGCTTCTGTATAAAGTCTTTCTGATTCTTGATCATAAGGATTGTTATAGAATTTTACTTTAGCAAGTTCATTCAGTGTTGAAGCTATCTCTAAATGATTATGGCCATAGTGAAGTGACTGAATGGATAAAGCTTTGCTGCCGGCATCTTCTGCCTTTTCATAGTCTCCTATAGCTGTAAATGTCTTTGCTAGTAGCTTAATACTATTTGCATGAATGACAGAATTAGATCCAAATATTTCTTCACTTATTGCATATGCTCTTCTGGCCTGTTTTTCAGCTTTATTATAATCTCCTGTAATTAGGTAAAGGTTGCAGAGCTGACTCACAGGGCTGATAAGGCTGCGGTGTTTGATGCCAAATTTGCCTTCTCTTGTTTTTATAATTTCTAAAAGAGCTCCTTCCGTTGAAGCATACTTTCCTCTGAGGATATTCAAGTTTATCAGCTCTTCTGCAACTGTTGAAACCTTTTCATTTTCATTAGCACTCTTTGTAATCTTTAATGCTTTTTTAACCGTTCTTTCGGCCTCACGAAATTTCCCCTGGACAATGTAAAATTTTGATAATGTTTCAAGACTATGTGCATAATCAATGTTCTGCTCTTTGTTCTTTTTGGTATTATAAAAAGAAAGAGATTTATTTATATTTTCCTCAGCTTCATTGTATTGGCCAAGTGCAATTTGTATAGCTGCCAGTTTATTTAGAGCTACTGCATAATAATCTGAAGTATTTCCATAAAATTTTTCTACTTTATCTTTGGCCTGATGAAGTGTTGCTAGTGCTTGGGGAAATTTGTCAACATATTGTAACAACTGAGCCTGGCTATAAAGCCCTTCTATATACTGGACATTATTGTGCGGTACTTCTAATGCCAAAACACCATTAAGACTTACTGCAAATATTCTTTCTGCTTTCGACAACTGAGATCCATAATTAATTATGTACTTTCCTTCTTCTACAAGTCCCAGGTGATACCTAGGTGCTAGCTTCCCATAGACCTTAAGATTTAACTCTGAAATTTCCTGAAGGGTTGATTCTGCCGTTATATAATCTTCATTTTCAATTTGAGCCCTGTATAGAGTGTTTAACACAGTTGCTCTCTCAATATGATCCTGGGGGAAAAAATTTTTCTCTTTCAGTAAAGATTGTAACTTAGACTGAGCTTTATGATAATCTTTTTCCTTGAATAAACGATCTGCGGTAATCAGTTGAGTTTTGGCATAAGCATAATTATCTTTTCCATAATATCTCTTTATTCGTGCTTCAAGTTGTTTTTCTCTTTTACTGGCTTTTCTCGGATGGCCTGCTTTTCTTAAAGCCGGAATCAATTTTTCAAAATAGGCTATTGCTGGCTTACTATGAATTTTATGTTTTATATCTCTACTCTTATAAGAGACTTTTAAAGCTTTTGAAAATTTTGCTCCGGCTTTTGCTGCTTCTCCCCTATTTTCATAAATCAATCCTTTTAGAAAGAGTGCTCTCGAATATTCAATTCTCTTTTTTCCAATATTGGATGATATCCATTTTAGATTTAAGGAGATCAGAGAGTCGGCAACTTTAAAATCAGAATTAATTAATTTTATTTCAGCCAGTAGATTTATTGCTCTTGCCAGGTCCGATTTTTTTGAACGCAATTCTTTAGCAGTTGATTTTTCTGAACGATCATTCAATATTTCTTTGCGCACTTTTACCAGATCCATAGAAGACTGTTCTGCTCGATTGTAATACCCCATTAGAAATAGGTTAAGAATTTCCTTTTCCTGCAGATTGGCCCTGATCCAGCGACTGCCGATTTTATGTGTAAATTTTTTCGCATTTTCCAGCAATACTGAAGCCTTATAATATTCTCCATACTCCATGTATGCAGCACTGCCTTCAAGACAAGCATTAATGTAGGAAACGGTGTCTTTGCGGTCTGCTTTTAATAACCTCGCTGCTCCTTCCTCCACGTGTTGTTTGTATTCTTCAAATCTGCAAAGAGCATCATAAATTTTGGCAAGTTTAAAATTCACTCGGGCAATCTTCAATAAATCTTCAGACTCCTGGGATTTTGCCAGAAGATTTTTGGCCTTCAATAAAGCTTGTTTGTAGTCACCCTTGTTGTAATCTTTGTCTACTTTTAGTAAGACATCATCGTGATTATCTGCTGCTAAAGAGATTTGAAAACCAATAAAAAATGTAAAAACGAAAAGAGTGAGGAACTTTCCCATAATTGAGCAAAATCAAAATACTAATTAACTATTAATAAACTTAACCATTTTAGCCTACGCAAAAAAGATATCCAGAGTCTAAAATCATTAATTAACTGCGAGAAATTGTCTTTACTAACATTTCTGCAATAAACTGAATTTCTTCTTTTTTCAACTCTGAACCGGAAGGAAGGCATAATCCATTCAAAAAAAGTGATTCTGAAAACCGATCTCCGTAATATGGATATTTACTAAAAATAGGCTGAGTATGTAATGGCTTCCAAACATGCCTTGATTCAATATTAAATGATTCAAGGTTCGTCATAATATTATCTCGCAGATGAGTATCTCCATCTATATATACAGCTGATAACCACCTGTTTGAAGAACAATTTTCTATCTCAGACTGAAATTTAAATTTGCCTGAAGGCTCTAAAAGTTTCTTATAAGTTTCAAAATTTTCTCTCCTGGACCTTATTCTATCTTCAATAACTTCTAGTTGCCCTCTTCCAATACCTGCAAGTACATTACTCATTCTATAATTATACCCAACATCCTTATGAAGATAATATTTCACATTTTCACGAGCCTGACAAGCCAGATATTTAGCTGTATGATAAATATTCTGGTGACTAGTTATAAGAGCCCCTCCCCCGGATGTTGTGATGATTTTATTTCCGTTAAATGAATAAATTCCAATATCTCCGATTGTTCCTGTCATCTTATTTGAATAAGTCGCCCCTAATGATTCTGCAGCATCTTCTATGACAGGGATCTGAAAATTCCTTGACAATGACATAATTTCATCCATTTGCGCCGGATTTCCGAATAAGTGTACAGGAATAATAGCTTTAATTTTTTTCCCCTTCTTTAATCTTTCTTTAATTGCAATTTCGAGAAATTCAGGAGACATGTTCCAAGTGCATTTTTCACTCTCCACAAATACAGGGGTGGCCTTACAATACAAAATTGGATTCGCTGTTGCAGAAAAAGTCAGCGTAGAACAAATTACTTCATCTCCTTCAGCTACATTTAATGCCATTAAAGCAAGATGCAAGGCGGATGTTCCCGAATTGACAGCTAAAGCGAAAGGTATGTTACAATATGATGATAAACCCTTTTCAAATGATTCGATATTTTCTCCACTTGTAGTAATCCAGTTTTTATCAAATGCCTCTTTGATATATTTTTCCTCTGCTCCACTCATGTGAGGTGGAGAGAGGTAAATTCTTTTATTCATTTAAATGATAATTCAGATAGTTTTCACCAGAGATTTAATAAACCTACCTGGGACTCCGGCAATTAAAGAATAATCCGGCACATTTTCTGTAACAACTGTGCCTGCAGCAATCACCGACCATTTCCCTATTTTAATTCCTGGAACTACTATAGCACCCGCCCCGACTAATACCCCCTCTCCTATTTCTGTATCTCCGCATAATATCGCCCCCGGAGCTATATGAACGAAGTCTGATATTTTACTATCGTGATCAATATTGGCTCCTGTATTTATAATACAGTGCTTTCCAACCTGAGCTCCGGCCTGAATAATTGCCCCCTGCATTACTGCTGTTCCTTTTTCCAGAGCTGCATATTGAGATATAATTGCAGATTCATGGTGAATAGCGTTTGAAAACTTATGTACAATCTTTTCTGCAACTGTTTTTCTGGTCAGGTTGTCCCCTATGGAAATTAGAATTTTATCGTAAATATTAAATTCAGCATTGTAAGGACCAATAACCGGAATGTCTTCCAACATAACAGACTTACTGAAATCATCAAAGATAAAGAACACTTCATCTCCCATCGATTTTACACATTCCCTTATTACTTTAGCATGGCCACCTGCCCCGTATAACAACATTTTAGTTTCCTTTAAATTTTTCTACAAAACTACCTGAATTTGTATTAATACCTGCTCCTGAAAGTACATGTTTAATCGAAAGTATCAATATTTTCAAATCCAGGAACATCGAACAATTATTTACATAATATAAATCAAAATCAAATTTAGTATTCCATGAAATTGCATTTCGTCCATTTATCTGAGCCCAACCCGTCATTCCTGGTTTAACATCATGTCTCTTTGCTTGTTGTTTATTGTACAGTGGTAGATACTCCGTTAATAAAGGGCGAGGGCCTACAAAACTCATATCCCCTTTGAGAATATTTAATAACTGGGGTAATTCATCCAGACTTGTTTTCCTTAAAAATTCACCATAGAACGTATATTCTACCTGACCATCAGGCAAGTTGTTCTTCATTGTCCTGAATTTTACTATTTTAAATCTGTTCCCTTTATATCCGATCCTTTCCTGAATAAAAAATACAGGTTTTTCTGAAAAAATTAAAATAAAGAGTGTAATAAGAAATATTAGGGGGGATAAAGCTACTATTGCCAAAGAGGCAAAAAGAAAATCAAAAACCGGTTTTACAATCCTTTGATACATTGCTTTTGAAGTCTAACGAATTTTAAAGCGTTTTTTCTATTTTTGTTTCAAAAATAGCTTCTTATTCATTAATGATTGCTTTTCCTAATGCCAAAATTAATCTTGGATTAAATATAGTTTCTAAAAGACCTGATGGTTTTCACAATCTTGAGACATGCTTTTATCCTGTAAAAATTTTTGATTCCCTTGAAATACTTCATTCAGATCTGTTTGAGTTTACTCATTCCGGTTTAGAAAGTTCTTCCGGAGAAGATAATCTGGTAATAAAGGCTCACAGGGCAATGCAAAAGAAATATGGAATTGGGCAGGTAAAGATTCACCTTCACAAAGCTATTCCAATGGGTGCAGGTTTGGGCGGAGGCTCTTCAGATGCTGCATTTACGGTCAAACTTCTCAACGAATTATTTCAACTTGGTCTTTCAACGCACGAAATGGAAGATATAGTTGCTCCAATTGGCAGTGATTGTCCATTTTTTATAAATAATAAACCTGTTATAGGAAAAGAAAAAGGAAATGTATTTTCCCCTATCAATTTGTCTTTAGATGGTTATTTTGGATTGTTGATATTTCCTCCCTTTGGAGTTTCAACTAAAGAAGCCTATAGTAAAGTTACCCCCAAGGCCCCTCTATATCCGGTGCAAGAAGTCATAGGAGAAGACATCGCACAATGGAAAAATAAGTTGCATAATGATTTTGAAGATTCGGTTTTTGAAATCTATCCAATGTTAAACGACATCAAGGAAAAATTGTATTCTTCAGGAGCAATATATGCTTGCATGAGCGGTAGTGGCTCCACAATGTTCGGAATATTTACCAATAAAGACCAACTTCACAGTGTATCATTATCAGGATGCACTAGTTTTTCTTTTTCTTTCTGAATTATCTCGGGAGCGTTTTATACATTATTAAACCTATTGAAGCAAACACTAAATTTGGAAGCCACGCTGCTAATAATGGACTAAGCGTTCCTGCATTTGCTATGCTTCGACTCATTATTACAAATATGATATATATGAAGGCCAGTAAAAATCCGAATGCAATCTGAAATCCTGCACCTTCCCTCGTCTTTCTTGCGGAAACTACCACCCCAATTACAGTAAGGATAATGATTGCAAAAGGATAAGTATATCTCTCATACATCTCAATTTCGTAGACTGCAACACTTTCTACCCCTTTATCCCTAAGTTCCTGTATATAATTTTTAAGTTCCGGTATTGTAAAAGTTTCATGGAGTAAGTAGGTACTTTCAAAATCTTTGGGGTATAGATTTATTGTAGTATCTGTGCGGGTTCCGAAACTGATAGATTCCTTACCATCCACAAACTTTCGGACCATGTAATTTTCCAGTTCCCACTTATTTTTTTCTGGCATCCAGGTAATTCTCATTGCCTTTAGTTTACTTTTTAAGTCCTTTCCATCAATTGTTTCTAAAGTAAACTGATATCCAGTACTGATCTGGTTGTTATAACTTTCCATATAAACATACGTCTCCGGAGCTATTTTGAGATGGACATTTCTGCCCTCATAATAGAACTGATCTTTTACATAGACATTCTCAAATGCTACCCTTTCCTTATTCGCCTTCGGCAAAAGCCACCCGATCAGGATAAAAATAAACACAGCAATCATACTGGCCCCCATCAGATAGGGCAAAAGCATTCTTCTAAAGCTGATTCCTCCATTCAAAATTGCAATGATTTCGGTGTGAGAGGCCATTTTTGCTGTAACGAATACAGTTGCAATGAATACTGTAATTGGGCTCAGCATATTGGCTATGTATGGAGCAAAATTTAAATAATACTTCACTACCAGGTTAAAAGGGGCATGGCTATTAATGAAGTCATCATTTTTCTCAGTAAAGTCAATAACACAAATAATCGCCACTAAAAGTATTACCGTAAAAAAGAATGCACTTAAAAATTTCTTTAAGATATATCTGTCTATAATTTTCACTTTAAATCAGTTTATAGTCTTGTCATTATTTTTTTAACAGTCAAGTCTTTCCATTCAGAAAATGTTCCCTCCTCTATTTTAGTCCTGGCCTCATTCATTAACCAAAGGTAAAAAGTAAGATTTTGCAAAGTTGCAATCTGGGCACCTAAAATTTCTTTGGAAGCCACCAAATGTCGAAGATATGCTTTGCTGTAATAATTTTTCAGAAAAGAAGGCAAACCGGGATCAATTTCAGAAAAGTCACTTTTCCATTTCTCATTTTTTATATTGATAATCCCTTCTGTTGTAAAAATCATCCCATTTCTGGCATTTCTGGTAGGCATTACGCAATCAAACATATCGATTCCCAAAGCTATAGATTCAAGCAGATTTGCTGGAGTTCCAACTCCCATCAGATACCTTGGTTTTTCCCATGGAAGTACGGAGCAGACAATTTCTGTCATTTCGTACATAATTTCTGCAGGCTCACCCACAGAAAGGCCACCTATTGCATTTCCCTCACGATTAAAAGAAGCTATTTTCTCTGCAGAAGCCAACCTCAGATCTTTAAAGCAACTTCCCTGAACAATTGGAAACAAAGTCTGGCCATATCCATACTTAGGTTCTGTGGAATCGAATCTATCACAACATCTTTTTAGCCAGCGATGTGTCATTTCCATGGATTTTCTGGCATATTTATATTCACAAGGATATGGTGTACATTCATCAAACGCCATGATAATATCCGCCCCAATGGTTCTTTGAATATCCATTACATTTTCAGGGGTAAAGGTATGCTTGCTACCATCTATGTGGGAAGCAAAAGTTACCCCTTCTTCCTTAATTTTTCTTGTACCCGATAGCGAATATACCTGGTACCCTCCACTATCAGTTAAGATAGGTCTGTTCCAGCCATTGAATTTATGAATCCCTCCAGCCTGTGATAATACATCTAATCCAGGACGCAGATACAAGTGATAGGTGTTTCCTAATATGATCTGTGCGTTGATATCACTTTCCAGTTCTCGTTGATGGATACTTTTAACTGTTCCGGCAGTTCCCACAGGCATAAAAATTGGAGTTTTAATTTCTCCATGGTCTGTCTGGATTGTCCCCGTTCTTGCCTTACTTTTTTTGTCTGTTGATTGTATTTTAAATACCATTCTTGCTAATTCAATTCCACAAAAATATCGTAATTCTTATTAATTTTAATTTTTAATTTTTGCCTGATGGGGATTCTAACAGTTTTATTTATATTATTTACAATCATTCAGGCGGTTTATATCCTTTTTGTATTTTCCCGACTTTGGTTTTATAAAGAAATTTCAGGGAATGTTAAATCATTAAAAGTCAGTGTAATTATTTGTGCGAGAAATGAAAAAGATAATTTAAAAAAATTAATCCCAAATCTTTTAGCTCAAAAACATCCTGATTTTGAAGTAATTCTGGTTAATGATCGATCGGAAGACGGTACTCAGGAATTTATTGAAAAACAATTTCTCCAAGATTCAAAGTTCAGATTCTTAAATGTATATTCTTTGCCCGAGGGCTGGAATGGAAAAAAATATGCTTTAAAACAAGGAATCGATCTTGCAGGTGGAGAAATCATCCTTCTTACGGATGCCGATTGTCTTCCTGCTTCAGAATTTTGGATTAAAACAGTTGCGGAAAAATTTACCTCAGAGATTTCACTAGTTCTTGGTTATTCCCCCTATTCGAAAGAAAATACTTTTTTGAATAAAATAATTCGCTTTGAAACCGTTAATACAGCAATGCAATACTTCTCTCTGTCATTAACCGGGATGACATATATGGGAGTCGGCAGAAACCTTGCTTACCGCAAAAAGACCCTTATGCAATCCAATTCTTTAGACAGGTATTGCAGCATACAAGGAGGTGATGATGATCTTACAGTGCAGGAAATTTCAAAGTATTCAAAAACAGCAATCATAACTAAAAAATGCAGTCAGACTATTTCAATACCAAAAAATACTTATAGACAATGGTTTAAACAAAAACTACGGCATTTGTCTGTAGGAAAACTTTATACTCTAAAAAGCAAACTAATTTTAGGGATATTCGTAATGGCCAATTTAGGATTTTATGCTAGCTTTTTGTTAATGGTTTATCTTGAAAGTATTCATCAAATTATTATAATTGTATTTATTTTGAGAACTTTGTTGATAATTTCTAATTTTGTGTTGATAACTAGAAAGCTAAAAGATTCCCTAGCATGGTATTGGTTCCCCATTTTAGATTTCTTTTATTATCTAAATTATCTTTTGGTTGGCATATCTGCCTTATTTTCAAGAAAAATTAAATGGATTTAAGTAATAAGCAATTTTCAGAAAAGGCTAAAAAAGATTTTCAACTTATAGAGCTGGCCAAGGAGCGTGGAGATGAAAAAGCCTACGCAGAATTAATGCAAAGGTATAAAAAGCCGGTTTACCATATGATTTTAAAAATGGTAAGAAATGTTGATGATGCCGAAGATCTTACCATTGAAGCATTTGCTAAAGCATTTAAAAATCTGAAAAAATTCAATCCTGAGTTTACATTCAGTACATGGCTTTTCCGAATTGCTACCAATAACTGTATCGATTTTATCCGGAAGAAAAAGCTTGATACCTTTAGTATCAGCAATACTTTCAAAGATGACAATGGAGATAATGTTGATATTGACATAAAAGATGCCAGCCTAAACCCTCAGGAAGAGGCTATCAAATCTGAGAAAGTTGAAATCATTCAGACTATAGTAACAAAACTTCCTCCAAAGTATCAGGTATTAGTAAAGTTGAGATATTTCAATGAGCTTTCCTATGAAGAAATTGCTGCTGAAATAGATGCACCTCTTGGAACTGTAAAAGCTCAACTGCACAGGGCAAGAGAATTGCTCTATGATCTGGTTAAAAACAGAAAAGACGCTATCTAAACCTTTGGATTTAATCAAAAAATATTTTCCAGAATTATCTTCGGATCAAATTACCAAATTTGAAAAACTAGAAGATTTATATAAAGAATGGAATCAAAAGATCAATGTTATTTCCCGTAAAGACATTGATCTTTTGTATGAACGTCATATATTACACTCTTTGGCTATTGCCAAAGTCATTCAATTTAAACCTCAGACAACTGTTTTGGATATTGGCACCGGAGGAGGATTCCCAGGAATTCCCCTAGCTATTTACTTCCCTGAAACTGATTTCTTACTGGTGGATTCGATTGGTAAAAAGATAAAAGTTGTAGAAGAAGTAAGCTCCGGGGTTGGTTTGCATAACCTTAAAGCGAGACAGGCAAGAGCCGAGCAAATTCCTGAAAAATTTGATTTTGTTGTGAGTAGAGCCGTAACAACTCTTGATGAAATCGGGAAATGGGCAAAAGGTAAATACCTGAAAGGCGGTTTTAATGATCTTGATAATGGTCTTCTTTACCTGAAAGGTGGCGATCTTACTGAAGAATTGAAAAATATTAAATCCTTTCGGGTTCGTGATATAAGTGAATTCTTTGAAGAAGAATTCTTCGAAACGAAAAAAGTAGTATATGTGCCTGCTACAGGATGGAAATAAAAATAAAAAAAGCCCCTCTTCGGGGCTTTTTTATTTTAGTATCTGTAAGAATCAGATTTAAACGGTCCTTCCACTGCCACGCCAATATATTTAGCCTGATCAGGAGAAAGAACATCCAGTTCAACACCGATTTTTTCAAGGTGGAGACTGGCAACTTTTTCATCCAGGTGCTTAGGCAAAGTATAAACCTTATTTTCATACTTTGAAGAATTCTGCCAAAGTTCAAGCTGAGCCAGAGTCTGGTTCGTGAAAGAGTTAGACATTACAAAAGATGGGTGCCCTGTTGCACAACCAAGATTTACAAGTCTTCCTTCCGCAAGTACAATAACATCTTTACCTTTTATAGTATATTTATCTACCTGAGGTTTGATAGTATCCTTTGTAGCACCATAGTTTTTGTTTAACCAAGCCATGTCAATTTCATTGTCAAAATGACCAATGTTACAAACGATAGCTTTGTCTTTCATCGACTCGAAATGTCTTCCGACAATGATATCTTTATTTCCTGTTGCAGTAACAACAATATCTGCTCTTTTTACTGCATCATCCATTTTCTTTACTTCGAAACCGTCCATAGCAGCCTGAAGAGCACAGATTGGATCTATTTCAGTAACAATAACTCTTGCTCCTGCACCTCTTAAAGACAGAGCTGAGCCTTTTCCTACATCACCATAACCAGCAACTACGGCAACCTTACCAGCCATCATAATGTCTGTTGCTCTTCTGATTGAATCTACCAGAGACTCTTTACAGCCATATTTATTGTCGAATTTAGACTTTGTTACAGAATCATTAATGTTAATAGCAGGAAGAGGAAGTGTTCCATTTTTCACTCGCTCATGTAATCTCAAAACTCCAGTAGTAGTTTCTTCAGAAATTCCTCTGATATCTTTAACTAGCTCAGGATATTTGTCTAATACCATATTAGTCAAATCTCCACCATCATCAAGGATCATATTAAGAGGTTTTCTGTCTTCACCAAAAAACAAAGTCTGCTCTATACACCAATCAAATTCCTCTTCGTTCATGCCTTTCCAAGCATAAACAGAAATTCCAGCAGCAGCAATGGCGGCAGCAGCATGATCTTGTGTAGAAAAAATATTACAAGATGACCAGGTAACTTCTGCACCTAATTCAATAAGAGTTTCGATAAGGACAGCAGTCTGAATTGTCATATGAAGACACCCTGCAACTCTAGCGCCTTTTAATGGTTTGGAAGGGCCAAATTCTTTTCTTATAGACATTAAACCTGGCATTTCAGCTTCCGCCAGTTTTATTTCTTTTCTTCCCCATTCAGCAAGGGCAATGTCTTTAACTTTGTATTTAATATACGTCTCAACCATTTGATCGCAAAAGTTTAAAATTAAGTATAGATTTATCTTTTCACTTCAGCAAATATACCCAGTCGGTTTATTAAATTCAACGAAATCAGCTCATTTATCCTTAATATTAAGAAACTCAACCTCTTTAAATTGAAATGAGTGTATATCATCATTTTCTTTGATTAAAAGCTGACCTATTTCATCTATCCCAATGATCATCCCTTTAAAAACACTTTCTTTTGTCTTATAAAAACTTATTTCACCAGCCTTGTATAAATTATCAATGTATCTGTTTTTCAGACTTTCCACTCCTCCGTTTCTTAACTTCAAATAATTTTTTTCCAGGATTATGAGAAATTCATTTAAGAGAACGTTCCGATCAAATTCTTTGAGGAGAACTTTGGCTAAAGAAGTGGCCCTGCCCTCCGAAAATTCAATCTGATTGATATTGATGCCAATTCCCACTATTGAAGTTTCAATCTTTGAAGATTTAATAAAATTTTGTATTAAAATTCCGCAAATTTTCTTATCCTCAAAAAAAATATCGTTGGGCCATTTCACTTTGATCTTTTTTCCCAGATAAGTTGTTAAAAACTCAGATACGGCAAGTGAAATTGTCATATTCAGCTGAAACTGTTCTGTAGGAGAAAGAAAAGAAGGTTTTAAAATGATTGAAAACATCAGATTTTTTCCTTCTTGAGATTCCCAAGAATTACCCCTTTGCCCCTTTCCTGCTGTCTGGAAATTTGCAATGATCGTCGTTCCTTCCGTAATATTCGGACTTTGAACCATTTCTGCAGCAATTTCATTAGTTGAATGACAAGATGGCAGATAAATCAAAGGTTTTCCGATAAAAAGCGTGTTGGCTGTAATATTGTACAAGGTATTTCTATATTTGTAGATGAACTAAGAATCAAAATTAATTTTAAATTAAGAGTGAAAGAAAAAATAGTTAAAGAAAAAGAAGATCTGAAAGACCTGATAGTATCAGGAATGAAGGAAAAAAAGGCTACTAACATAACAATAATAGATTTAAAAAGTATTAAGAATGCAGTGGCAGATTATTTTATTCTCTGTACAGGTGGTTCTGATACACAAATTGATGCAATAGCAGACTCAATAGAAGAAGAAGTTTATAAAGGAATAGCTCAAAATCCATGGCGCAAGGAGGGTAAAACCAACAAAGAGTGGATACTTCTGGATTACGTTCAGGTGGTAGCACACGTTTTTAAGCGCGACAGAAGACAATTTTATGGACTCGAAGAACTTTGGGGAGACGCTAAAATCATTAATATTGAAGATTAATTTAATTTTTTTATAATAAGCAAAATGACTGATAATAAATCCAAGAAGAAGATCATTCCAAAATCACCACAAAAACCAAATTATCAGATATGGGTTATAATTATCCTCCTGTTGCTGGTATTTGGTATTACCTACTTTAACAAAAACAATTCTGTCATTGAAATTGACAAGAAGAAGTTTGAAGACATGTACCTAAGCCATGATGTAAAAAAGGTAGTGGTAGTAAACGGAAAATATGTAGAGGTATATCTTAAAGATACAGCTCTTGAGAATGAGAAGTATAAAGATAAGTTTGCTCAGAGGGGGCCGTTTGCCCTTACACAGGGACCTCATTTTCAATTCCAGATAAGTTCTGCTGAAAAATTTGAAGAAGATTTGGACAAACTTGCGAGCAAAGTACCTAAAGATCAAAGAGCTGCTTATGAAGTTGACAATGATAGATCTGACTTTTCTACCTTCCTTGTAAACTGGGGATTACTATTTCTTATACTACTGGGATTCTGGTTCCTTATGAGAAGAATGACCTCAGGAGGTCCTGGCGGTCAGATTTTCAATATTGGAAAATCTAAAGCGGCATTATTTGATGCAGAGAATAAAGTAAAAATCACTTTCGCTGATGTGGCCGGCCTGGAAGAAGGTAAAGAAGAAGTAAAAGAAATTGTAGACTTCCTTAAAAATCCTACGAAGTTTACTAAACTTGGAGGTAAAATTCCTAAAGGAGCACTTTTGATAGGCCCTCCCGGGACAGGTAAAACTTTACTTGCTAAAGCAGTTGCAGGAGAAGCGGGTGTACCATTCTTCTCTCTTTCAGGTTCTGACTTTGTAGAAATGTTTGTGGGAGTCGGAGCGGCAAGGGTTCGTGACTTATTTAAGCAAGCCAAGGAAAAAGCACCTTGTATCATTTTCATAGATGAAATAGATGCTATAGGACGTTCGAGAGGCAGAGGCCAGATTCCCGGAGCTAATGATGAGAGAGAAAACACTCTTAACTCACTACTTGTAGAAATGGATGGATTTTCTACTGATTCAGGAGTAATCATACTTGCAGCTACAAACAGACCTGACGTTCTTGACTCTGCTCTTCTTAGACCAGGACGTTTTGACAGACAAATAAGCATTGACAAACCAGATATTGTCGGAAGAGAACAAATTTTCAATGTTCATTTAAAACCATTGAAACTGTCAAAGGAGCTTGATGCTAAAAAACTGGCAGCACAAACTCCCGGATTTGCAGGAGCTGAAATAGCAAACGTCTGTAACGAAGCAGCTTTAATTGCAGCAAGAAAAGATAAGCAGGAGATTGATATGAATGATTTTCAAGATGCTATTGACCGTGTCATAGGTGGTCTTGAAAAGAAAAACAAAATTATTTCTCCGGAAGAGAAAAAGATCGTTGCATATCATGAAGCTGGCCATGCAGTTGCTGGCTGGTTCCTGGAACATGCAGATCCTTTGGTAAAAGTAAGTATAGTACCAAGAGGTATTGCTGCTCTTGGATATGCCCAATACCTGCCAAAAGAGCAGTTTCTTTACACTACAGAGCAGTTGTTTGACGAAATGTGCATGACGCTTGGTGGAAGAGCTGCTGAAGAAATTGTTTTCGGAAAAATTTCTACCGGAGCATTAAGTGACCTTGAACGAATCACTAAAATGGCTTACAGCATGGTAACCATGTACGGTATGAATAATAAAATCGGAAATATTTCATTTTATGATTCAAAACAAAGTGAATATTCTTTTAACAAGCCTTATTCAGAAGCTACCGCAGAAACAATTGACCAGGAAGTAAGGACAATTATTCAGGAAGCATACGATAGAACTAAACAACTTCTTTCGGATAAAAGAAATGAACTTGAGTTAATTGCTCAGGAACTCTTAAAAAGAGAAATCATTTTCCAGACTGATCTTGAAGTGTTAATCGGAAAAAGGCCATTTGAAAGAGAAACAACTTACCAGGCATACACGAATAGAAAAGTATCTGGCGATGGTAATGTTGACCTGAATACAAATGCCTTGAAAAATCTTGAAGATGAACACAAAGCAAAGATTTCAGAGCAGGAAAAAAAGAAAGAATCAGAATCTCAGTCTGAAAAGGTAAGACAAGAAGAAGAGGGAGATCAGCCAAATAATTAATGGGATTCAATTTATCAAAAGACAAAATTTTTAATAAAATCAGGAGTGCGAGTTCTACCGTTCAGGGAGCAGCTCGCACTCCTGATTTTTCCTCCCCTATTTATTGCATCGATAAATCTGAAGATGCGGAAATATCATTTGCTGAAAAATTTACGAAAGCAGGAGGTACATTTGTCTACTGCGAATCAACCGTTCATTTTCAGAACGCATTCATTAAATTTATAAAGCAGAAAAAAAACTGTGCTTCTTATAGTGCTGAAACACTTATCAGTGAAATGGCAGGAGATTTTGGGATAAAGTGCAAGAATAAAATTGATAAACTTTCAGATAATAATCTATTTATATCAACTTGCGAGTCATTGCTAGCAGATTCGGGGAGTATAATAGTTTCTTCCAACCAACAACAAATTCAATCTCCAATATACTTTCATTCTAACATTCATATTATCATTGCATTTGTTGACCAGGTCTTACTTTCCCGCAGTGATGGAATCCGACATCTGGAAGAAAAGTATCAGAAAAATTTACCATCTTTAATCTCAATTTTAACAGGATCAAAATCTTCTTCAAATACAGAGCAACCGCCAAAAGAAGTTGTTTTGTTTTTAATTGATGAAACAGGTAATTAATTCACTTCCCCCCGGGAAAAAAATATTTTTCGCTTCTGATTTCCATCTTGGCGTGCCAACTGCAGAGGAAAGCCTTCTCCGTGAAAAAAAAATCGTAGCCTGGCTGGAATCTATCAAAAATGATGCTCAGGCAATTTACTTGCTGGGTGATTTATTCGATTTCTGGTTTGAATACAAGCATGCAATTCCCAAAGGATTTATCAGGCTTCAGGGCAAACTGGCAGAATTATCAGATGCTGGCATTCCGATTTATATTTTTACTGGAAACCATGACATGTGGATATTTAATTACTTCACTGAAGAATTAAATATTCCGGTTTACAGAAATCCAATAGAAATAAGTGTGGCAGGCAAAGAATTTCTGATAGGACATGGAGATGCCTTGGGACCTGGTGAAAGAACTTTTAAATTGCTCAGAAAATTCTTTGACAATCCCATTTGTCAATTTCTTTTTAGTTGGATCCATCCAGATATTGGTATAGGACTTGCAAACTATTTTTCTAAAAACAGTCGAAACAAAACTCGTAAACATGGAGAGGAGTTTCTGGGCGATAAAGAATTTCTTTACCAATATTGCCTAGAACAGGAGAAGCTTAAACACAGAGATTATTACATTTTCGGCCACAGACATCTGAAACTTGAGATGAAAGTGGGACCTGATTCCGTTTATGTCAATATTGGAGACTGGATTAATTACTATACCTATGCAGAATTTGATGGAAATAAACTTGAGCTTAAAGAATTCAGGAATTAAATTTTTTATTTCCTCAATCCTCCTTTTCCTTTCTCTCCAAAATTCATTTGCACAAGAAAATGATCTCAAATTTTTAAAATCTGTAAAAATCAACAGTACTGTAAAAAAAGTCTCTATAGATACATATTTCAATTTTTATACAGCTGATGCCAATGGTAACATTAGTAAATTTGATTCGGAAGGAAATTTTTTGTTAACCTTTTCTCCTCAGAAAAAAAGTAATGTTACTTTGCTGGAAGCATGGAGAAATGTGAACATCTTTGTATTCTACAGAAACTTTCAACAGTTCCTGTTTCTAAACAGGTTCCTGACACCCTCTCCTAATACAGATTTAAATGAAGAACTAGTTGGCTTTGCCAGAATAGCTGCCCCTTCGTCTGACAATAATATTTGGCTTGTGGACGAGACGGACTTTTCTTTGAAAAAATATAATCTGACTTATCATAAACTTGATATCAGAAATCCTCTTGAGCTAATTCTGAATCCTCAGAATTATGACTTAACCTTTCTAAGAGAGTACCAGAATTTATTGTTTATTAATGATAAAAACTCGGGAATTCTAATTTTTGATAACATGGGTAATCTCAAAGAAAGAATTCAAGTACAAGGATTAGATTATTTCAGTTTCATCAAAAACAATCTTTATTATATTAAAGACAACAAACTTGTTATTCTTGATCTTTATACCAAAAATGCAAGAGAAATAGAACTGCCGACCGGAACGAATTACAATTTTGCTCTTTTGAGCGACCAAAAGGCCTTCTTATTTGATCAGGAATCTGTTCACATTTTTTCTTTCTCCCTTCCCTAGAGAACCAGTATAACTCATTAATTATCACCACACAATAATTTTTCAAAAAACATTTCCTGAGAATCACAACTTAATTTTATAAAAGGAGGTATGTGATGAGAAGGGTATTTTATAGCATAATAATTTTTTCCCTGGTATTGGGATCCTGCAGTAGCAAAGGTAGATTTAAAGGCAGATCCTATATGAATACCAAAGGGGTAAACAAGGGAAATATTTCTGCCAGTCCTTCAACAAAAAAAGAAGAAGCCGAAGAAAGCAATGTTGATTCAGATGGTTATGCATACAGCTTTTCGAGAACTAGAATAAATTTTCAGGGAGCTTCGGGAATGGGTATGGGAGGAAGCTATGCATCTACCTATTTCGCTGGTGAAGACAAGAAAATGGCTGCAGAAAAAAAGAAACATCCTTCAAAGCCTTCCCCATCAGTCCAAAAATCTTATACTGACACTACTGCATATATAGAACAAAGTTATCCTGAGCCGGACACTGCATATAGCAGCAACAAACACTCTGATACAAGCTCATATAAGCAGGAATGGCAGCAATATAACTGGTAAAAATTATGAAAAAGATTTCAATAGCTCTTTCATTGGTAGTGGTAATTTTCGGGTTTGGCTGTAAAAGCCAGGCCAATAGCGAAAGTTATAACATCAATACTGAGCGGGAATTGCCTGCAGGCGCATCCCAAAACACGGAATACAATTATAATAGCGCAAGTCCCGAAGCCGAAAATGGTCCTATTGAAGGACAACAGGGGGCACACGGTACCAATGCATGGTTTTTCAATGGGAGAACTAAAGAATAAAATCAAAATAACAATACAATGAAAAGAATTTTCAATTCGGGATTGTTAATGATTGCAGTGAGTATAATGTTTTCTTGTGGCAGAGATTATGAAACCGTTGATGCTGCATTTAAAGACACATTAACGATAAATGGAGTACCCAACAAAGTACTTCAGGACAAAGATCCCGCAAATCTTGTAAATACAAAACCGTCTGCTCCCGGAGCAGCTGAGTCTGACACAAAGAACGCAGACGCTCAGGCTAGTGAGAGTGGGAGTGACAGTACAGATCAAAAATGAAAGTATAACTATTCTGGTATTTGACTCAGCTCAACATACCAGAATAGTTTTAAAACAATATTTTATTTTAGAGGTAATTTTTATTAAAATGATATTGCTCTTTCTTATTAATGAGATTTATTAAATAAATTGGTTAATAGACATTTTTAAAGCAAATTGTACTGAACTAACAATTTTAGGTAAATTAATATGATGGTGAGAAATAGCATTTTGTTTTTGGCTTTAGCACTCCTTGCCTCATTTTTTAACAGTCTGTATTCAGGAACATTAAAGATGGAGCAGACTCAATATGAAGTCAAAAAGGAGTATAAAAAAGCAGACTATATTTCTAAATATGACAGCCTTTTGAAAGAGTTCGGGCAAAACAAAATATTGCCTCAAGGCTATGAACTGCAGGCTTTGATAGCCCTATCTCATTTTCCAGAACTGAAAGGAGTAAAAATTAAATTTGTCATGAAGCCAGCTTATATTCCTCTCACCTCACAGCCCAATCTCTGGACAGTTTTAAGAAAAACAGACCGAAGAGAATATTTGGTCATTATTAGCAGTCAAAGTAGTCCTATCATGGATAATATAATTCTGAAAAGTCTATCTTTTAATGCTCAAATAGGCGTTATCGGACATGAACTGGCGCACACTGCTTTTTATATCAATAAAAGTGGAGAAGAATTGGCATCTGTGGCCTTAGATTATATCTTTCCTAATACTAGATCTCAGTTTGAAAAAGATACTGATCGCAGGACCATAAGACATGGTTTAGGTTGGCAACTTTATGAATATGCTGCTTATGTAAGAAGCCTTCCCGAAATGGAAGGTGATAATGACTGGATTGACCAGTATTACCTGAGTCCTCAAAAAATACTGGAATACATGGCATTGTTACCTGAATATTCTCTTAACCAATAAACCGCCACAACTTAAAGTTACCGTCTTTGCTGCTCAAGAAAAGATTGCAATATAATAGTAGCGCTGATTTTGTCTATATTTCCTTTTTCTCTCCTGTCTTTTTTTTTCATTCCTCCTGCAATCATAGCGTTCAAAGCCATGGAGCTTGTAAATCTTTCATCAATAAAATGAATAGGAATCGAGGGTAACATTTTGATCAGTTTCTCTGAAAAAGCCTTTACATACTTCGCATTTTCAGAGTCATTATTATCTAAAGTTTTTGGCATACCCACTACGAAGGCTTCAACATCCTCCTTGCTGCAATATGCTTTTAAAAAATCCAGGACTTTAGATTCGTCAATTGTATCCAGGGCTGTTGCAATAATTTTTAATGGATCCGTTACAGCCAATCCAACCCGCTTTCTTCCATAATCTATAGCTAGTATTCTACCCATAATTTAAATTAATTTAATATTCATAAACCCAAATGTCGGCCCAATTACGATTTACCTCCGGATTATGATGAAAAGCTGTTACTTTTTTTGGATTCCGTTTTAAAAGATAGGGCCCTGTCCCTATTGTTATAACTTTTCCCATTTTTATGCCACCTATCTTTTCTTTATCCAACTCTACACTATAAAATTTCCCTTTCACCTTTTGAGCCTCAAGATAGAAGTTTATCGACTGAACTGAAACCAGATTTAAGGAATCATTTTTATCGCCTTCTATTTCATCCACATACATTTTTGCCTGAGCAAGAGCAGTTGGATTCATATGCTGAACAACAAGATAAATTGTAAAACTGATATTTGTAATGAGAAATACCAGAACCATTAATTTAGCTGAGAGATAGTTATAATTTACAATAAAATATATAATACCGTAAGAAATCGTAATCAGAAAAAAAGGGACAAGAGGCAATACATCTACTGAGCCATGATATTGATTTGGAAAGAGAATAGCCCAGATTATATATACTCCGAATGTACCGGAAATCACATAGTTTTTAGCTCTTGGATAGTCAAAGCTTAACAATATGATGATTCCAAAAAAAGTGCAGAAAAGAATTCCAATTGAAATGATGAGTGTAAACGGACTTTTATCAATCCAAAAACCTCCAAGACCATCGGCCCACAGATTTTCTAAAAAATTAAAGACCTGAGAAACTTTGAAATTCGTTAATCCTGATAAAATATAATTTTTTATGTGATCAACCGAAAGACTGAGGAACTCTGTCCATCCGGTAGCAATAATAACAGGTATAAGCCATAGAACAACTCCAAGTAAAAAATACGCTATACAAGACAGGAATTTTTTGTTACTAATAAAAGCATACAAAAGTGGAACAATCAGAAATGGCAGGTATGTTAATTTTATACCCAAAATCAGGCCGGCAACAAAACATCCTTTATAAACCTGTTTTATTTGATAGTGATCCGGGACAAGGTAATAGAAACAAGCCATCAGACCAGAAACGGCCAACACATCAGGAAGATACCTGTTACTGGTAAGCCAGATAGCCTGACTAAAGAATATTAACAAAGCTGTAAGGCCTCCTTCTAAAGAAACCAGAGGAACCTGAAGAACGTTTAGTGTAAAATATATCAGCAAAAAAAGTCCAACCCCTCCAATCATGGAAAATGCCACAGGCAAGTTACCTGAGATGAAATATACTCCCTTTGTAATTGCAACAAACAAAGGTGCTCCGACATAATCAGTATGGTGAAGCGCCCAATCGAATTCCATTACATTTAGTGCATAACGAAGATTTTCTACATCTTCCACATAATAAAGTGACGTTAGAATCCTGCTAATCAGGCACAGCAAAAGAAGGATAATATTTGGAATGTAAATTCTCAAAAATAAAAATATTATTTATTATTATTTTACAATTTTTCCCAAAACTAAGCAAATTAAATACATCATTTATGCCGATAAGTATAAATTATTTGCAGATTAACAGAAATAAAAACAAGCTTAACATAGTTAAATCAAAGTGCTTCATGGAAATAACCTTTCTATTCATATGGAGGAAATAAAAGAGGAATGCTCCAAAAGGATGTATGAAATTCATTTTAATAAATTTACTATCATCCTTTTTTTTAATCCAGCTTTCTATTCTATATATTAACCTTTACAATCATCAGTTTGATAATAGTAGGGAGAAAGAATTAACAAACTGTAAGAATTTATGAATTGATTATCTTAAATTATAACTTTACAAGCGATAATTGGTTATAGAATGTACAACAAATAGTTAAATTTTTTTAAACGTGACTCAAAAAACAAATCCTAGAAAATACTACAAATTCCCAATTTTTCTGGCACTAGCTGTGATTTGCGGAATCTTCATCGGTGCTGTTATGAACAGCGATGGAAGTAAGAATAATATTACCCAGAGCTTTAAAAGGTATTATGAAATTCTAAATTATGTGGAAAATGACTATGTTGATACTGTCAACATGGATGAGCTGGTAGATTTTTCCATTGTAAAAATGTTGGAAAAACTTGATCCACATACTGCTTATATTCCTAAAAAAGACATTGACATTGCAAGATCTCAATTAGAAGGTGACTTTGAAGGGATTGGTATTGAATTTAATATTATTAAAGACACTATATATGTTGTTGCCCCTATAAGTGGAGGACCATCTGAAGCTGTAGGACTGATGGCCGGAGACAAAATAGTAAAGGTTGATGATAAATCTGTTGCCGGGGCAGGTATCACCAATGGAGATGTATTCAGTAAACTTAGAGGACCAAAAGGGACTAAAGTAAAGGTTACTATTATAAGAAAGAATGCTAAAAAACCTCTGGATTTTGTTATCACACGTGATAAAATACCTACTTACTCTGTAGATGTATCTTATATGGTAGACCAGACAACTGGTTACATCAAAGTCAGTAGATTTTCTGCCAATACCTATACAGAATTCAAACAAGCGCTCAGTGGCTTAAAAGCCAAAGGCATGAAACAACTGATTATAGATTTGAAAGATAACCCTGGTGGTTACATGGACAGGGCTACGAGAATTGTTGATGAACTGTTGGATGATAGAAAACTGATTGTTTATACTGATGGAAAAGATCCACGTTACGATTCAAGGATCGAAGCTTACATGAATGGTGATTTTGAAAAAGGTCCTGTTATTGTATTGATAAATGAAGGAAGTGCCTCCGCGTCAGAGATTGTTTCCGGCGCTTTGCAGGACAATGACAGAGCTCTGATTGTAGGTAGAAGATCATTTGGAAAAGGTTTGGTTCAGATGCCTATCCCACTTAGTGACGGATCTGAATTAAGACTGACAATATCAAGATATTATACTCCAAGTGGCAGAAGTATTCAGAAGCCATATGATAAAAATAATTCTGATGACTACAGCTCTGACCTCCTGAAAAGATATCAGCATGGAGAATTTTTCCACGCAGATAGCATTAAGTTTAATGACTCTTTAAAATATAAAACTACGAAAGGTAGATACGTGTATGGAGGTGGAGGTATCATGCCTGACATCTTTGTACCAAGAGATACCACCGCATTTACAACCTATCTTGTAGAACTGTTTAACAAGAATATTATCAGAGAATACACTCTTGATTACTATTCAAACAATAAAGAGGAGCTTCAGAAAATGACTTTTGAAGAGTTTAAAAAATCATTCGCGGTTACTGATAAAATGCTGAAAGAAGTTGTTGACCTTGCTACAAGATCAGGAGTGAAATACAAAGAAGCAGACTTTAACAAATCAAAGAGCATGCTTCGTAATAATATCAAGGCATATATCGGAAGAAGCGTTTGGGGCAATAGCGGATTTTATCCGATCATAAACGAAACCGATGAGATTTACCTCTCTGCATTGAAGCAATGGGATAAGGCAAAAGAAATCGAATCCGGAAAGAAGAAGAAATAATGTTTAAAGCTGAAAGTTAAAAGCTTAAAGTAAAAAATAAAGAGGGGCCGGTAAATCGGCCCTTTTTGCTTTGAATTATATAAGATTCTGGATCAGAGGAAACGGTTGACTTTATTTTAAAGCAACCTTTTCCCTTTTAAGTATTACTTTTATTGTAACTTCTGGCTAACTGAATCAATATTTAAAATTCTGGTTCAAACCCTCTATCCTGATAAAGTATTGAAATGATCTGCTGAGCCAGGTATTTCACCCTTCGGCTGCTGGTATTATTTAGAATAATAATACAGTTATTATCCTTTGTAAATCTGATAATACAGGTATTCGCTCCTCTCCAATGACCAAAATGATAGACTATATCAGGTTCATTTTTTACCTTTCTCCAGCCAAAACCATAGTTAATTCTCTTACCATTTGTCAACACTGAATAATCAAATGCTTTTTTTATTGTAGAATCAGCCACCAGAATATTTTTTGCCAGGGCGCGATCCCATTTGAACAAATCAATGGTAGAGGAATAAATTCCTTTTTCTCCAACCATCCCATTCCGCAGATCATTCTCATCAGAACTATGCCCTCCCCTGTAAGGACCATATATTCTAACTCTATTCTTTATTTTTCCTTCATCATTAATATTATATACGAAAGAGTGCCTCATTCCTAATGTCTTAAAAATTCTTTTTTCTATAAATGATTCATAAGACTGATTCGACACTCTTTCTATTATCTCTGCGAGAAGAACATAGTTACTGTTGTTGTAAGAAAATCTGCTACCAGGTTTGAATTGAGCAGGTGGATGAAAGTTTTTATAGATATATATCAAATCTTTGTTTTTAGCGATCTCACAGCTATCCCAATAACAGAAAAAATTAGGAAGATAATTGAGAATGTTTGGGATTCCGGAACTATGATTTAGCAGATTTCTGATTTTAATATCCTTATACGGAATTTCAGGAAGGTATTTTTGAATGTCATCATCAAAAGAAATTTTCTTTTCTTCGCTCAACATCAGGATCCCCATAGCTGTGAATTGTTTTGATACAGATGCGAGGTGAAAAGAAGCGCTATCTGAAAGAGGAGTTTTTTTCTTCCAATCAGAAAATCCATAATAATTATCATAGATGATCTTTCCGTCTTCTGAAACCAGGACACACCCGTTAAACTGTTTTGTACGCCCTAGTTTTTGAACAAGGTCTTCTATTTTAGCTGATTTAGTTTTTTGAGAATTAGAAAGATTTCCTTTAAGAGAATAATAATTCTCAACCAACTTTACATTATTAGAAATATCACTTTTTTTATTTAAAAAGGACAATTGCCCTTCCGACCCTTTGGAATCACACCCCCCAAAAAATAATATAACTAACAGTAAATAAAGTAGTTTTATCATAAATATTTTATCCCATTAACAAAACCCCTAAAAATCCGTATATGATTTTGCTTTTATTGGTTCTCTTTTAAGAAATATTTAACCAAAACGGTTTAATTTGGTTTTTAATTCAAATTACGTTATTAAAAATTGATTATTATTACTAATTTTAAACTGGAAAAGAATTTTCAGTTTTTTGATCTTTAAGACAAAATGAAATCAAGGAAAAAACTTTACATTTTTACAATATTTTGTTTATTGTTTTCCCATGTGGGTTTCTCTCAGGCAAAGCGCAATAAACTGGTAAACAGATCAGGATATCTGATGCAAGAGAAGCTTAGCGTTACAGCCCAGCTGGGACTTTCATCTTACTATGGAGATTTATGCGATAAATTTGATTGCATGCAATTCCGCCCCAACTTTGGAATTGGCATGGCTTATAGATTTAATCCAAACATCTATGGAAGAGCTGAGATAAATTATGTAAGGTTGGCATCCAACGATGTACACGAAAACAGGAATCTGGATTTCAGATCGGGAAACCTGGAAGCGTATGTTGCAGGAGTTTATGACTATTATCCTTATACCAAACATTTCAGACGTAGAAAACTTATTAATCCTTATGCCTTCTTAGGAGTTGGAATAACATATTTCAATCCTCATGGCTCTCTGAACGGACAATGGTATAAACTCAGACCGCTTCATACAGAAGGGAAATCTTATAGCCCGGTTACTGCAATCATTCCAGTTGGTTTCGGTTTCAGAATCAAGTATACCAGACAATTGGAGTTTATGGTAGAGGGTGGCTACAGATTTACCTTCACTGATTATCTGGATGATGTAAGCTCCTACAAATTCCTTGATGATAGTCAGTTTTCCGATCCTGTAGCCAGAGATATCTCTAATAAAATTAAAACGGGTAACACTGAGAACTACCAACGAGGGAATCCTAAAAGAAATGATGGATACTTTGTGTTTCAGGTAAAAGCAAGATACACCTTTGTAACCAATATCAATAACTTCAGAGGCAGAAGTCCAAGATTCTTGAGAAAGACATACTAGTTAACTAATTGTAATTATTATAAAAAAGCCTCCGAAAATTATATCGGGGGCTTTTTTTATGTATTGCTTTCATTTAATCTTAAAATCTATTGCTTCTTACTTTTTCGAACATTTTCTCCAATTGAGAGTTACTCGCTCTTTATTAAATAACTAATCAAGACAATTTTTAATAAACTTTATGAGCGATTACCAGGATTTTAATTGGAGTCCATCAGAAGCATACTCCACAAATTACATTTTACCTAAGATTATCGAGCTTCTTGATAAAAAAAAGAACAAATGCATATTAGATCTTGGCTGCGGTAATGGTTTGATGACAAAAGCTATTCTAGAAATGGGATATGATATTTATGGAATTGATGCGTCAGAAACTGTTATAAACATTGCTTCAAAGAGCCATCCAAACAGGTTTTTTCTTCAGGATATTTCAGACAAAAATCTTCCCGTTGAAATTATAGATAAAAAATTTGATACAATTATCTCTACTGAAGTGATTGAACATATCTATAATCCATATCAATATTTAGCCTTTTGTTCTAAGATATTTGAAAATAATCGACATGAAGGCCAATTAATTCTTTCTACTCCTTATCATGGCTACCTAAAAAATTTGGCATTGGCTGTATCAGGAAAAATGGATTTTCATTATCATCCTTTAAGCGTAGGCGGACATATTAAATTCTGGTCAAAAAACACATTAGGCAAATTACTCACCGAATGTGGTTATGAAGTAAAAAATTTTCAAGGAGCTGGCCGTCTTCCTTATTTATGGAAATCAATGATTGTTGTAGGTGAACGAAACAAGAAATCTTGATATTTCTGGAGGAATTCTTAAAAGTCATAATAAAAATTCTGAAGATTTGTAGAAAAGCCGATTGAATAATAATGTGTCTTGTTATTCCAATCTCCATAACCTGTTATTGTTCTGTTGACATAACTTAAGGTTAGTCTCATATTGGTTTTCGGATTGATCAGATAACCTGCTTTAAGCTCCAGATAATGTAGATTATTTCTTGGTCCTTGTGCCGGATGTTTAGCATAAGGAAATGTATAATTCACACCATTATACACCCCTCCATAATCAGGGATGAAAATATTCTTACCATAACTCACATTCCCAGTATCCACCCCATATTGAGCATAGATATATTTTAACTCAGTAAAAAATCTTTTATATCGGTAATCTACAATTCCCACAAGCTCTTTAAAGTTGGCTCCAAGAGGATGTGCGAGAGCCTGATTATAATGGCTGTAATTCTGCTCTATAGTCCGATGAGAATAGGTATATGGCATTACAACATTATATTCACCTTGTAATGCCAGGTTCTTAATGTTGAAGGGATCAAATATCCTTGTTCCCAACTGATAACCATATTTTTGCTGATACCTGTAATTTTTATTCCTAAATTCATTCAGCTTAAAGTCATCTAAAATAAACTGTCCGTACAAATACCACTTACTGTTTATCTTATATTTCAGATTCAGCCCCATTAATGCATTATCTGAACTTCCTTGTGAAAATTCAACGGACCTGTAAAATATGATCGGATTAAGATAAGCTACATCATACCCTCTTTTGAAGGTTGAATCTCCTCCTGGCCATATTATACTTTCAAATAACCCGACAGTCAGTGACTTTCCTATATTAATACTGAGATAATGAAATGTCCCGAATTTCTTGGGATATCCAGTACCTTTTCCATTTACAACCAGTTGACTCCCCCTTATGTCCTGGAATTGAGTAAAAAGGTTCACATATTTAATCTTCCAGACAGATGTAGTGACTTTCAGGAATGGGTAAGTAAATGAATTATCCGAAAGCAGCAGAGACCTGTAACCATCTCCAATAAAATTCTTTCCCTGCCCAAACTGAAAATTAAAATACCTGCTCGGCGTGTAGGTTACCCAACCATAGGCCATATTATAGTCATATGCTCTGGTCAGTTCTTCAGGTTTAAATGGTTTTGATTCTCCCTGGCCCGGTACTACTTTATATTCAGTAATGAAAGTATCTATATAAGGTGAAAAAGTTGCCTGGTTTTCATAAAAGGATGTATAAAATGACACCTTCTTTCCTATTGACCCGAATGCCTGAAAGCCTCGTGTATTAGTATGAACTTTTTTTCCGGAAACTGTTTCTCTCCCTATATCTACATTTAACAATGGATCCACATGAAGGACCAATCCGGCTGTGTCTACATTTATCAGATGCCTGTTCAGTAAATTATCAGCAATGCGGCCAACAAGTCTTTTTCTTGATATATTAAACTGTCTAAAATCATAAAGAGAGTCTGTATTGATAAGGGTATCAAGTTCTGCAGAATTGTATGGTTTTATTGCAGTATGGAATTCAATTTTCTTGGGGGCTAATGCTCTGTCATATGGAAGCAAAAACTCTCTGTTGAGAGGCAAAAAATCTTGTGCATGCAACTGCCCTGCAAAAAAAACAAATACAAGCAGGAATCTCAAATAGTTTATATCCGATTTATTTGGCATTTTCTTCGCCTCTTATCATATTAAACACTGTGAGAAAGATTATTTGAAGATCTAGTAACAAACTCCAGTTTTCTATATACCATACATCATACTTTACTCTCCTGATCATCTTTCTCGGGTCCTCTGTCTGTCCTCTTAAGCCGCTTACTTGAGCCCAACCTGTAATACCAGGTTTCACAAGATGTCTTACCATAAAACGGTCTACAATTTTGGAATATTCCTGAGTATGTTTAAGCATGTGAGGTCTTGGGCCTACAACAGACATATTACCTATAAGAACATTAAAAAACTGAGGCAACTCATCAAGGTTGGTTTTCCTCATAAACTTTCCGATTTTGGTAACACGTGGGTCCTCAGCTGTTGCTTGTTTTGAATCAGCTTCCTGATTTACCTTCATAGATCGAAACTTATAGCACGGGAATACCTGATTGTCTTTTCCCGATCGCTTCTGAATAAAGAAAATTGGCCCCTTTGAGCTAAGTTTAATCAGTATTACAAATAGAGGAAACAACCATGAAAAGAGGAATACAATTACAAATAGCGAAAAGAGAATATCAAATGTTCTTTTAACAATTCTATTGAGGACATTTTCCAAAGGCTCTTTTCTGATAGTCAAAATTGGTACAGAACTATAGAACTCCAGATTTACCTTTTTGCTCAGAAACCCCCTGAAATCAGGTACTATTTTAAATCTAATTAAATTGTTATCAGAAAACTCAGCTAATTCTCTTATTAGCTTAGATGAATTCAGAGGAAGTGCGCAAAATATTTCGTCTATTTTAAATCGTTTGGCGACAATTGGTAAATCACTTACCTTACCTATGATCAGATTTTTATGCAGGCATTTATCAGGATTATCATCCAAAAAACCGAGAAATCTGTATCCGGAAGAATTCTCAGATCTGAAATAATTGAGCATGGAATTACCCGCAGATCCTGCTCCGATAATAATGACATGTCTGAAGTTTGCGCCTTTTCTCCTATACCTCTTCAGCAAATAATAAAAACCAAGTCTCCAGAATACCATTCCGACAATGCAAATGGCATATGAAAGCAATAGGTGACTCCGGGAATAATAGTATCCATGAATTATGGCAATGAAAGAGAAAATTGTAAGCGCATGAAGGACAAGCGCCTTGAACATGTTCCACAAAATCCTTTCTATTCTTGTAAATCGTTCAATATCATATATCCTTAGCAAAAGGACAATGACCAACCAGAGAAGATTCAGGAGTATAGTTAGAAATACGAAATGATCATTATACCCCAAATAAGAACGTAATTTGAGATAAAGGTAAGATCCCAGAAATCCTGCATTTAGAATTGCCAGATCCCCCAATAAACTTATTAACTTTAAAAACCTACTGTAACCTTTTCTCATTTTGAGCTGCTTGCTCGTTTTAGACTATACTAATCAGGGGCGAAGATAAAACAAAATTCTTTACGAAAGACCTGAAATTACGTTTTGAAACTCTCCCAATACCTTATCTTTATTCAAGTATCTTAATGCATATTTTCTTGCATTTTCCTTTTTCAGGACATTTTCTGAAGGGGAATCTATAGCTTTTTCCACTATTCTGATCAAATCTTCTATATCCTCTGGCTCTGCCAGCCATCCGGCATTTGTCTCTGCAATCATTCTATGAAGAGAGGAATTGTCCACAGCCGTTACAATTGCACATCCTCCCGCAGAAAGTATGGATAATAGCTTAGAAGGCAACAATAAATCCGATGCAGCTTTTTTCTGTAATACAAGATGAAAATCTGCTATAGCAAGAAATGAAGATAGTTTTTCATAAGGCTGAAGAGGAAGGAAAGTTACATTCTTCAGATTACCTGATTCAGTTTCTCTCATCAGCCTTTCTTTTGCCGCTCCTTCTCCCGCCAGGACTATTTTCACTTCTGGTCTAAATGCAAATTTCAGTGCCATCGGGATTACAGCTTCCAGCCCTTGCTTTTCCCCCATATTTCCGGAATACAGGATAATAATATCATTGTCTCCAAACCCTAATTCCTTGCGCATGGAATCCTGCTTTGACATAGGTTTGATAAAATCAGTATCCACCCAGTTTGGTAGCATAATATATTTCTCCTCCGAAATTCCCTTCGCCAAAATCTTCTTTTTCATTCCTTCACTAATGGAAGAAACGTAATCCGCCTTTCTCAGAAAAAAGCATTCTATTTGATCTAGAATATTTAATAAACGGTTATTTTTTATAAGTCCAAGATCTCTTGCAGCGTCTACCTGAAGATCCTGTATATGAAATACCCATTTTGTCTTATGAAATCTTGAGTACAGATATGGCCAGACACCTATTATCAACGGAGGATAAGGAGATACAACAAGGTCATACCTCTTAAACATTGAATTGAGCCACCATATTGCAGAAGATACTAAAAAAGAAAATTCATGCGCAATCCTCGTCGCACCTGTTACTTTTTCCGGAACATAAAAAACAGTTCTTCTGACTTTTACATTGTTGATTGTTTCAGTAAACCACCATCTGCCTTGATAAGCTTTTCTGATTTTCCATTCCGGATAATAGGGCATAGAAGTGATCACCTCCACATCGTGACCTTTCTCTGCCAGCCACTCACACATTTCTCCTGTATATTTACCTATACCTGTTAGCTCAGGCGCATAATTTATTCCAAAAACTAAAATTCTCATTAATCTTTCAATTCTGGTATAATTTCACTCCTCAAAATGAGGAGAATCAAGTTATTTAACTCAAATATTCTAACGTGCAAGTTGCCGATTCATTTATCAATATCCAAAATTTTACTTTATCAGAATCTTAAGACATTGACTTGTCCCCAACCACTAATCTTAAATTAATTAGGAGCATTGAAAACACTGGAATCATTTAAAAAATCCATAGAACTTGAAAAATCGTTATTATATTCAAAAAGTATGATGGCACGATCATACTTTTGATTTTCATTTGACATCAGCAAGAATGTCATTTCGTCTTTTAATTTTTCGCAATGGGTTTCCGGCATAAACATACCCGCCTTCAATATTCTTAAATACTGAACTTCTGGCTCCAACCACTGCCCCTCTTCCTACTGTGACTCCTGGAGCAATAAATACATCTGATGCAATCCAGGCTTCATCTTCAACAATAATCTCTTTCGCAAAAATATCAAATGTAGTTTTTTCAAAATCATGAGAGCCGGTACACAGATATGATTTCTGAGAAATTACAGTATTGCTTCCAATACTGATGTCTCCCAGACTATACAGTACAACATGATCTCCTATCCAGGAATAATCGCCAATACTTACTTTCCAGGGATAAGTTGTTTTTACTGAAGGTCTGATGATTACTCCTTTCCCTACTTTTGCGCCAAAGAGTCTGAGCAGAAAACGTCTCCAGCCATATAAAATCTGAGGAGAAGGGTTGAAAAATAATGCTTCAACAATCCACCAAAGCTGAACGATAACACCTGATTTACCTCGGAAATTATGGGGAACAGAAAAGGTATTTAAATGCTGATAATCTATATCCATCATTTCTATTTATTAAATCCGAAATTAGTTTCCAAAGTTGTATCAAGATCCTGATTGTTTTCCTTCATTTTAAGTTTAATCTCAAGCACTTTAGCATCAATTAAAAAGCGAAACCAAAATGCCTGGAGTACATGAAAGGCTAGACCTTCTTTTCCATCAAGAAAGCCCATTTGGATAAAATATCTGTAGAAGAAATAAATAAAACTTCTAAGAAAAAGTGGTGTTTTATGAAATAAATTATTCTTCATCCATCTCTTTCTCTCAATTGGACTACCCCAAAATGATGCCTTTACTTCTCCTCCTTCTTCATTTTTTATAACGTCTATCGCTTCAAGAAATGACCATTTATTATGACTTGCAATAAAGTTGTTCAGGTTATCTGCCACTTCGCTTGTCATATCCTTTTTTTTGATCACCTGAGTTTTTCCGTTGACAATAAAATGCTGATCATAAGCTTTAGCCTCGCACCCACCTTTTTCAGGTTTAAAAAGTCTGAGATGATAGTTATAATGTGATTTAATCCACTTCCCCATAAAAATAGCCCTTCTTCCAAACATATATCCATCAATGCCAGGAGAGGGTTTAAAGTCATTAATCAACCAACTTCTTAATTCAGTTGTTAGTCTTTCATCTGCATCCAGATGAAAGACCCAGTCAGTTTTAAATGGGTTGTTTTCCTGAGCCCAGTTTCTTTGAACTGAGTAGTTTTCAAAAGGATGTTGCAAATAACAAACGCTCCTTTCTTTCACTATATCGATAGTTTTGTCTTTTGAATAAGAATCTACAACCAAAATTTCTCCAGGTATTCCTTTAAGATTATCTAATAGATCACCTATGTTTTTTTCTTCGTTATAAGTGAGTATTATAAATGTAATTTTGTTCATGAATTTTTAATTTCGGAAAATACCGTTTCAAACATTGCTCCCACATTTTTCCAGCTATATCTTTCTATAAATATTTTAGAATTTGCTCTTAACACTTTCTGATCAGAATTTAATAATTCTTTGATCGCCATGTAATTTTCCTCCTTAGTATTATTTACCCATCGTCCGCATCCTGCAAGCTCGACGTCTTTCCAAGGAGTATTTCTACTTGCTACTATCGGAGTTCCACATGCTAATGCCTCAGCATATACATTTCCAAAATTTTCATTGTGAGACGGTAATACAAATAAATCGGCATTAGCTAAAAAATTGGTTTTTTGAGAACCGTTCAATGGTTCAATTATAAAAGCTCTTTCATCTATACCTTCGCTTAAAATAAGATTTTGAAGGTTTTCTTTTTCGCCTTCATCCTGCCCTGCAATTAATAATACAGATTCAGGAAATTCTTTCAATAAAAATTTGAATGAAGTTATAAGGATATCAAATCCTTTTTTCTTATGTAACCTTCCCATAGAGACAATTACATGAGATGCCTTCATTTTAGCGCCTGTATATTTCTTAACAAATTCTTCTTTTGAATACAAAACTGGGTTAGAAAACTCCAGTGTATCAATCCCATTCGGAATGACTACAACTTTAGCATTGGGAAAATGTGAAAGGATTTCTGCCTTTTCTTGGTCTGCAGTTGCATGCCACCAAATTTTGTCAGCAAAAGGTTTTATAAACAGATTCAACCACTGCTTCTTAAAAGAATTTCCCTGATTCATTATCCAAGAGCCCAGAACACCTCTCGGAGATATCAATACAGGTTTATTTTCCTTTGAAGAAAAATATAGTGCAACGGGAGTCGGAGTATTAAAGATAGACTGTATATGCACAACATCTGCAGAAATAATATCCTTTCTTATATTTAATAGCAAAGGTAATGATAGTTTATCTACAATAGTCTCATTATAATATTTGACAAAAAATCTTTTCTCCAATTCAATAAACTTTCCTGTCTCAACAGTAAGTCTCGAATACATATTGGAATTGGTAGTCGATACGAAAACCTGATTTCCAGACAATGCAAGTTCCTTACAAGTATTATAGGATGAAAAAATAGGGCCGCCATATACTACAGCTGGGTAGAAAGAGGGGATTATTACATTAATCTGCATTTATCAATTCTTCTTTGAGCTCTCTTTTTAAAACTAATTTTCCAACTTTATCTGCAAATTTTTCAAATCCAAAGGCCGATATACATTTTTCCTTTAAGTAAACAGGGTCCAACAGATGGGTATCAGCTGTCTCCAGTAATATATTCCTTACTGCTTCGGATATTTCCTCACCGTTATCAGGATCAACCAACAAACCCAGCTCCCCATTCAACAAAGCATCTACGCTTCCATCTTTATTACCTCCAATGACAGGTTTTCCACAGGCCAATGCTTCCAAAAATACAATCCCAAACCCTTCATTTGCACTTGGCATAATAAAAAGATCACATAGGTGATATAGACTTGAAAGTTCTTCATTTGATACATAGCCTGTCAATATTACCTTTTCCTCAACTCCACATTCTTTAATGATATGAAGCAGACGGTCTTTCTCCTCAATATCATATTTGCCTGCTATCACGTACTTGATATTGGAAATTTGACCAGATAAGACTTTTAATGATCGTATTACCTTATCATACCCCTTGTACTGTTCTTCCTTCGATAAACGACAAACTGTGAGCAATACTTTATCATCTCTTTTCAACCCATACTTTTCTCTCAGGTGATCTATTAATTGAGCATTGGGGAGAAAATTAAAGCCCGGTTCTAAAGTATTTGGAAGAAGTGCAATTTTCTTTTCGTCAATTTTCTGTATATCGACAATTTTATCTTTAGTATAAGAACTAACTGTTATAATTAAATCCAGTTTTCTCAGACATATTTTTTTAAAAAAACTTAAAGGCTTCCATATTTCGATACCATGAGTTATCAAAATAAGCTTTTTATTGGTAAATAATCCATAGATCAGAGTTAATGGAAAGATCAGATTAACATGACCAAATATAATGGTGTCAGACTTTAGACCATGAACAACCGCTTTTAATAAAAAAGTAAATTTATTATCCTCTGCTGTTTGTTGATAAATACGGCTAAAATCCTTATTCAAATCTTTCTTTAAATCGGAAAGGCTTAAAGCATTCACCACAAAATCTTTCTCCTTATTTTCATCCAATGCCTTCAAAAAGTTAAGATTGAACTTCTGAATTCCCCCGACAAAGGAGAAGGCGTTAAGATAAAGAAACAGAACTTTCATAATCCAATTTTAAATATTAGCAAGATTTCCCCCAGTGATCAGTTAAATAAAGGCTCCACAACCTGGTCCAGTGTAAATCTCCTTTTAAAAATTGCTGAGCCAATGCTTTTTTAGCAGGGCTTTTTGAATCCAAAAATTCTGATATCACTCCGCTGTCTTTAAACCACAATTGGAATGGGAAAGTAAAGCCTTGCTTAGGACGATTCCAGATACCTTCAGGCAATACGTCTTTGTATGCTTCTATCAGCAAACTCTTGGGTCTGCCATTAAATTTAACTGACGGGTCAATGCTCAATGCCAATTCAATAAATTCTTTATCCAAAAATGGCACTCTGACCTCAATAGAGTGCCACATGCTCATAAAATCAGAATCTTTTAATAGCTGATTTTGCATATAGATATTTGTTTCCATCCAACTTGCCGTATTTTTATGATTTCTGAGACTCAAAGCATCGCCCAAATAACAGCTCTCTAGTGTTTGTAATACTTCCTTTAATGATATGTCAAGTATAGACGCTACAGTTTGTGGCAAGTACATACCTCTCAAAGTTAAATAAAGGCCTAAGTCATCTTCGATTTTAAGGAAATTTAGCTTCTTGAATTTGTCCTTTTGAGCAATTCCCGAGTATTGAATGAGGTCAAAAAATACAGAAGGCATCTTTTTTAGCCATTGTAAATTCTGAATTCGGTTAAATGAGGGATACCCTCCTAAAAGCTCGTCTGCTCCTAATCCTGAAAGAACTGCCTTTAGCCCTTCATCCTTGGCACATTGAGAAATAAAATAAGTATTTACAGCATCTATACTCGGCTGATCCAGGGCATTAAGTATATCCGGAAGTGATTTTATAAATATACTTTTATCAACTTTATAAAACTGATGCTTGTTGTTCAATTTTTCCAGCACCATTTGCTGATATTTTTTTTCTGAATAACCAGGCTCATCAAATATCACAGAAAGAGATCTTAAATTCTCCTTTAATTCACTACCCGCTGCTAAAGCAATTATACTGGAATCTATTCCGCCGCTTAAAAAAATTCCCAGAGGTGCATCCGATATCAGGTGTCTTCGGATTGCAGTATCTAATGTTTCTCTTATCTTAAATACAGCCTCTTCTTTATCTTTAATCTTGTGAGTATATTGATAAGAGTAATATTGTTCAAATCTACCTTGTCTTTTATCAAGATCATATTTATAATAATGCCCTTTTGGAAGCATAAATACATCTTTTAAACTAGTATATGGCTCAGGGATAAAACCAAATGTCAGAAACAGTATCTTCCATTTTTCATTTTCCTGAAATAGCCCAGTTTTCATAAATCCCCGTATCTCAGAGCTGAAAAAAAGACTATTCTCCTGATGACTATAATAAAGCGGTTTGATTCCGGAAGGATCTCTCACTAGAAAAAATAAATTGTTCGTCAAATCAACCAAGGCAAATGCAAACATCCCATTAAAAAGAGTAAATGCTTTTTCCCCCCACTCTTTGTAAGCATTTAATATAACTTCTGTATCTCCTGATGAAAAAAAATTGTACCCCTTTTCCTCAAGCTGTCTTTTTATTTCCTTAAAATTATAGATTTCTCCATTAAAACATATTACAACATTTTTATCATTTGTAAACATAGGTTGATGGCCTGATGGACTCAGATCCAAAAGGGATAATCTCCTATGCCCCAAAGCAAGCTGTAATTTCTCGTTTATGTAGATCCCTGAATCATCGGGTCCTCCATGGGACATGGAGTCTCTCATAGAGGTCACTGTTCCGGGGATATCCAAAACTTCAGAATGATTTTTTAACAGGCCGTTTATTCTACACATAATTACAAGTTAACCTAAACATTAAATAAGAATTGGCAGCTATTTTAAAAAGCCCGCTTACCATATGGCCGAAATAACTTACGAATAAAGATTCCAAAAATTAACTTAAAATCTTTCTTTGAGCTTCAGAATGCTTCAATGATTGAAACGATATTGGCTAATTATTCTTTTAAGTCTTTTAATCTTAACCCTTTAAATTCTTTAACATTCACCAAGAAAAGCTTCTAATAATTTCATATTTTTCTTACTACCTCTCTACTCCCTTTTAAACTTGCCAGCAATAAACCTCCAGAAAAAACTGCAAAACCTAAGGCTGTAGGCTGAGCCCATTGCCCTTGCAAAATTGCAATAAATACAAAACTGCAAAAGAGCCAAGGAAGATAATTTTGCTCTCGAATAGCTTCCCAGGCATTTTTCAACATACTAGTAACCAATACCAGTCGTATTAAAATTGCTATAATACCTATTACAATTCCCATTTCTCCAATCAATCTCCCCCATTCTCCTTCTGAAAATAGATACTGAGTCCCTGTGAGAAGTTTCGCTCCCGCATTGGTACCCAAACCAATTCCTTTCCCCCAAAACTCTGTATTAAAATCATTAGAAAATGCTCCTAACATACCACCTAGAAACCGATCCAGGAAAAGGCCTTCTATTCCACCTTCGCTTTCATTTGCCGTTTTAAAACGCTCTATAAAAACATTTAGAGCAATTTGAAAAAACGAAAAAAAACTTAATGTGTAAAAGATTACAGTACTCATCAACATAATTCCCAATATTTTGCTTAGCAACTTGGTTTTTTTAGTTATAGTTAAAACCATGAATAGGAATACTATTGTGAATTGAAAAAAGACACTTCTGCTCATACTTAAAGGGATAGCTGCCAACAAACAAAAAGAAGCAATTACTAATAAAAACTGCGATATCCTTTTATCCTTATAAATCCAAAAATGAACGACAAAGACGGAGATGAAACCATAAAAAGCTGTAAGTCCGTTAGTAAATGAAAATGTACCTGGCACCCTGAAATAACCTGATCCTCCTGAAAAACCAGACCCATCCAGGTCCCCTCCTACACCCCGATTTACCCAACTTGTTTGTGGGCTAAAAAATTGAACTGCGACAAGAATGGTCATACCGATATGTATCCATAAAGATATTTTCGCTAAATGAATGACATCGTCTTTATCAAAAATTTTCCCTATAATAAATATTAATGGAAAGTGTAATACAAAAATTCTAAGTCCATAAAATGCGACAAAGATATTTCCATGTCCGACAAATAAAGTCGCATAAAGAGAAATCAAAGAAATCAACCAGGCAGTTACAACATAATAATTGGGTTTGTAAATACCGGCCTGGATAGACCTCATTATAAGAAAAAAAGCAACCGGATCTCTGACTATCAATAAAGGCGATGCCAAGCCAGGCAGTACCCACTTTCTCAGTGCACCTTCAAATATAAGTAGAAAAAAATATAGCCAAATACCTTGCTTTAGTAGGCGATAAATTTTGGATGAATGAATATCTTCAATCTTTTCGGAAAGCAAACTATCTTCTGAATTATTTATAACAGGAATTAACTTCATATAAATCTAAAATAAGCAGAAGGCCTTAATGTAATTTTACTTAATTGAAAGGCCATCTTAATGCTTACAATTGTAATCACTCATCATTCTTTCTTCTAATAATCCTCCTATCAAGATTTTAAAGGAATTGAATTTTTTATTTCCACTTCTGAATTTTCAGTACTTAATTCTTTGGGTCTTTTCCTGGTAAGAGGTACTTCAAAATAAGTAAAGATTATGGCAGACACTAAAATTGTTAATCCTAATCCTATGATCTTTGAAAGAGCATTGCCCATAATACTGTCTCTTGTCCCTCCCATCAATTCATATATCAAAAACATAACAGGAATATGACTTAAATAGATTGAATATGACCATAAGCTCAATTTCTCAACAATCCATTTAATGGCACCATTAGTCATGTTTAAGTGGTATGTTAGAGGAAGCAGTAATGAAAAACCAAGAGGAACTATGAGTAAGGTAAATTGGCTTTCCTTAATCTCATCATAAGAGTATCCTGAAAAATAGACAAAATTGAAAGCTGTAAGAAGCAAGATGAGGCCTAGGGAAAATGCGATTATTTTATTTCGAAAACTACCATCTATTATTGAAAAACAGAATACAACTAAAACCCCGCATGCAATAGCATCTAGCCGTGCCATTGTTATCCCTCTCAATGAATGTCCGACATGATCAGCGATCAGAATTTGTCTTATAAATATTGATGTTGCAATAAATAGCAAAAGAGTCAGAGTGAATGCTATCTTGGATTTTAATCCTAGTTTATGCAATATAAAGAGGACTAAAGGAAACAAAAGATAAAACCATTCTTCTATACAAAGACTCCAGGATATTCCAAAAAAGCCCCCTTCCCTTGCAAAGAAGTCTTGTCCGAACCATAGGTAATCTTTTAAGTCAACCCATTTAGGAAGGTTCCCCTGATAACTATGAAATAAAAGCATTATAAAAAAAAACAAATAATAATTTGGTAACGTTCTCCACCATCTTCTAGACCAAAAATTAGTTAAATGTTTAATTGTCCATTGATCAGTTTGAGAAAAACTCTTCCATAAAATTTGACCAATAAGAAAGCCACTCAGACCAAAAAATAATTCTACCCCCCAAAATCCAAAGTGTTCTACTTTCTTTACAAAATGAGCAATTAAAACAAGACATATCGCCAATGCTCTTGCAAAATCCAACCCAAAGCTCCTATTAGTAAATTTCATGGTACCAAAATAGATTTATTCAACAAGTTTTAAAATATTATTTGCTAACTCTTTGCCATAGGTTTCCCATGGTCTTAATTTAGCAGTTTCCATTGCTTCTCTGCCTGCAGATTCACATTGTTCAGGATGTTTAATCAAATTTTCCAAAGTTTCTTGCAATGAATTTGTAGAACCTGCCTCTATCAGCCAACCATTTCTTCCATGCTCTATCAGATCAGGTCCGGCTGTGCGATCTGTTGTAATAACAGGTGTGCCCTGGGACATAGCTTCGGTAATTACCAGGCCAAATCCCTCAAATAAAGACGGGAACACTAATACATCTTGTTCACGCATAAGTTTTAATACTTCAGGATGGCTAAGGCTTGGGATCCATTTATGTTTTGCCAGCGCTTTATTTAGAGGGGTACAATCTTCAACCACCTTATGACCAACGATTGTCAATTCCACCGATTTCCCCAGGCTATCCACTGCTGTTAATAAATTAGCAATTCCCTTTCGCTGTGACAAACTTCCTACAAACAAAACTCTCAAAGCCTTACTTTTCTGATAGTCACGACTTTTTCCAACTTTGGGAAACCCATAAGGAATTACCTCAATTTGAGCTAATTTTCCAGGATAAGATTCCAATGTTTTTGCTGTAAACGAACTTGCAACGTAGATCTGATCCGCAAGCTTCAGTTCTTCATCTTTGCGGGCTAGTTTCTTTGCTGAATCTTTAAAGCCTGTAATAGTCCCCGACCATTCCGGCCATTTTTCCAGCTCTGCTTCCAATAAATTTCTGGCAGCACGCCAATAACCTATTGGTAAATCATAAAGGCAAAGCATTCCCATTTTTTTAGCTGCAATAAAACTATATTCAGCACCATCTTCATATGCATACACAGCTTTTGACGACTTGCTATGACGCAAAGCTTTCGATACATTCCTGTCAATATTTCTATATACAGAATCTACGCAAAACGGACCGCTTTCATGCCTTGTCAAATATGATAATCCAAATTTTGAGGAAAGTAACCTGCCTATTTCCGTAAATGGTCTGGAATGTGTGTATGATCGTAATGAAGGGTCAAAAATTCGTCTGTTTATTTCTAAAAAAGGCCCTCCTAATTTTGCTAATTCAGATAAATAATCTCCTGGAAAGGCAGCCAAAGAAGTATAAAATTCGTCTAGCAAACCAGCTTTCTGCAATCCTATTGCAACAGCTCTGACATTAGCATTTCCGGTGGGATGAGAAAGGGTTAACATTTATATGTTTATTCTTCTAAATTTAATATCATCCTCCATTGAGAAGTCAAAGCAGAAGATGAAAACTTTGTATTATACAAGTGCATCTGAGTTTCTCTTGATATTTTTCCACTCCTTATGTCTTCTGCAAGATTTAATACAGCCAACTTAACTTCTTCATAAGTTGGAGTAGCAGCAATAACTCTGGTTGAAACAGGATCACAGGCAATATCCGGAATTCCTCCTCTATTTGTTGCCAACCAAGGCAATCCCGCGCTCATCACCTCAAGTAAACTAATAGGCAATCCTTCTGAATGAGTAGATAGCAAGAGAAAGCCGTCTAAAGAGCTTATAGCATTTTTCAATTCCTCCAAACTGTAGAATTTCCCATGATACTTTACACTTGGAAAATTATAAAAAGAACCAGGAGGATAAGCTACTCCTTCCCCCCAAATATGAAATTCTATATTTTTTAATTCTGGATCCTCACTTAATCGACAAATAGTATCAATTCCTTTTTCCGGTATTAAACGTCCGAAATAGCCCAACGATACATTTCCAGAAGTTCTCCCCTCTTTTTGAGAGATTACAATTTGCCTGGAAAAACATGGAATTGATTTCACATCCCTATTGAGTATTTTATTTAGACTTTCTGCATTTCGATTAGAACAGGCAATCACCTCATTTGCCGCCATAAGACTTTTCCAATAATTTCCTCCCCAAGTATCCATATCATGGGTATCTCCGGAAGTATGATGATGGTGAATCCAACGATTTTTAAATCTTATAAACTTTTCAAAAAATCCAATACTCTCACCCTGTCCATTTGTATAAAGTGCATTATACCTCTTCATTCCAATGACAAGAGCAATCATTAATAGCCATAAATATCTTTTCCAGCCTTCTCTATTTCGCGATATATAGACTGAATTACAGACTTTTTTAAGCTTTAGCTCATTATCCAAAGTCATTTTAAAATTCGGAACAACAAGATCTATTTTTATTCCAGATTCACTGATTTTATGACAAAATTCAAGAATATGGCTTTCAATACCTCCGGTCTCCATCAACTGAGTAGAGTATACTAGTATTCTACTCATAGTTAACAATTAAAGATATGACTATTCTTTTTTCCACTCCTTGCTTATTGAATTCCATAAACTCTGGAAATTTTTTCTTTTGCAATTCCCAGCTTGCCCAAAATCATTACCCCTGCTCTATATACATTTGCCATGGCATAACTTTTATATTTTATATATCCATAAGCAAAGTTATTTGCGTTTTTGATAGGATTTTCCTTTAGGGCTATGGAAGATTTCACAAAATCTGACAGAAACTTTTTCCTTTTTTCAAGACGATCCTGACGCACTTCAGGTTTCTGAATTTGATTCATTTGCAATATATCATTATAGGAAATGATATCTGTAAATTCAGCTAAAGTAGCTAATCTTGGATCAGATGGATTTGGATGAATAAACATTACATTTGCACCCATACCAAGGCATGGCAAGGCACAATGTATTTTTGTCGTTATGACCAGTTCAGCATTACAATATCTTTTCAACAACAAATCCATTTGATCTTCAGCTGTTCTGGCATAAGTCTCAATATCTCCTTCAGTATTCGGAGGATCATGAGATATCCTGACCATTGTCTTACCTAACATCTGCTCAAGTTTATTCTTAACATTTTCAGGAACCGGATGATCTACGTTATCTACCAGCAATACTTCTCCCCTTTTACCTTCTGCAGCAGTTGCTCTTCGCTCACATGTAGTAGTCAAACAACTTGAGTAATAAGCTGGGATTCCCCAACCAAGCATTAACTGCAAGGTTTTAGAATCTCTGCACCCAATTGGAGCATTTTTCTTAAAATGCTCACGGACTTTAGGGTCCAGCAATAATTTAGAGTCTGCTATATGAACAGACGTATAAATCGGTATAATATTATCCGGAGCAGGAAATCTATCATAAGTATGCATATACCACCCATTGGCAATCAATAATCCGGGTTCTGTTTTGGGTATAGTTGAAAGCGCTTCCCGATCTACTACTGAAGGGTTTCCTGGTAAGAATCTTTTTGCTACCATACCTTGTAAAACATCCCCAATATTATTTCTTAAATGTCCCTCTACTTGATAATAATATTTCATAATATATTAGATAAAACAGTATTTAATTTATTCTCTTTTTCTTTTAGCAATTCTAAAAAAGAATCTGTGGTCAATTGTAATTGCGGCTTTGGTTCTTTTACAAATTTATATTTTTCCGGCGTATCATTACTATATAAAATTTGCTCACAAAAGTATGGCAGGTATTCACCCCATCTCTCATTCTCCGGTCGCTTTCCTTTAAGAACCACCGGTAAACCATGCTCAAGCATCGCTATTGTAGATCCGCTTTTTCCATACATGATGTTATCAGCGCGTGAAATTCCAATATCTGATGTGCTAAAGTATCCTGAAATTTCCTCCGCTGACAATATACCACAATCCTGTATAAATTGTGTTCCTATTACTTTTTCAGCGATTGCTATTGATCTTTCCTTAAACTGCCCACCATTCCCAAGCAATCGAAGTAAAACTTTCTTATGCTTAGAAGCGGCTAATGATTTTACGTAATCCAACTGGGCTTCAAACTCAATCAAATTTCCTGAAAAAGTTCCAAAGTGAACAGCAATAAAAAACTCGCTATCAGTATCTTTTTTCCCCATATTTAAATAGTTAAGCTGGATATTCCCAAAAAGTGGCAACAACCTGCAATCTTTAATTTTAAGTGCTTCCTTATATATGGGGATACTTGTTGTAACGATAGGTCTGGTCTGTTGAATTAATCTTTTTATAAGAATTTTTTGAGCGATCCCGATCAGAAAATTTTTTTTGCTTGTCTTGCCATGTATTCCCAACCACAACTCATGGAACATAATATGCCATTTACCCTTTCCATGTAATTGTTTCAATCTTTTTCCTAAACTCCAAGGAAGGCCTTTTCTATGAAATGAATATGGAACAAATTGCAAACTCAAATACTCCGGCTGGAATTCTTCTACTTGTTGCTTTGCTATATTTATTCGTTTTTCTAAGGGCTTGCTCGTCGGCAATCTCAAAACAGGGATTGTTGTTTTATTGTCTTCTTGAAAAGTTTTTATTACATCTGCAATAAATTGATCTTCCAATGCAATAATTTCGACATTGTGATTTTGCCTAATTAACTCTCCGGCTAACCTTCGGGTATAGTCACCTACCCCATCTTTACCAGGTTCTAAGGAACCACAAATGAACAGGATTTTCATTAATATGGAATCTTTAACCTATTATCTATAAGTAAAAACTTGATTATTATATACATTTTCAAACTCCTGAGTAACTCTTTCAGTATTCAGAATGAATTATAACAAAAGAAAACTCTTTCCAAATAGAACCATAATCCCTCGTTTAATGCCTCCAAAAGTCAATATTTTATTTCTATGATATTCTGAAAAGTAAATTCTTAATGCATCTTTTCTATTTTTCTTCTTCAATGCCTCAACTACTGCTCCAGGAGCTTTTTTACATAAAAATTCCTTTTGTAATTGTTGATTGTCAATTCCAGGAATACTTAATTGCTCTACAAGTTTATAAGCATCATATGCCACGGTACCATTGGTACTTACGGAATTTGCGGAATGACGATAGGCACTGATAAATTTGTCCGCATACCTAAAGCGAGCATTGGCTTTTGCTAAATTCAAACAAAACATAAAATCAATAGCATCACCTGCTTCAACTTCAAAATCATAATGAACCTCTTTAGCTAAAGAGGTTCTTAAAAGGAAACTATTACTGGGAAGTTGCTGATTTAATGCTACATGCAATGGGTTGAGTATTTTATTTTCATATGAAGAAGATCTTAGATAGGATTGATTTAGAAAAACAGAGCCTTTTTCATTTATCACCCCATTTTGGTCAACTATATACTGTTTTCCAAAAGCCACGTCTATCTCAGGATTTTCAAACATCAATTGTAATAGGTCTTCCAATGCATTTTGTAAAAGATAATCATCATCATGTAATAATAGCAAATAATCAGTCTCAACTCTTTGCATTAGCATTTCCACATTAGCTGCCTGTTTTAAAGATGGACGATTGTGTATATATTCTATCTCCACAGTTTGTTTCTGCTTAAAAATCTTTATCCATTCCTCAGTTTCATCATTAGGCGAATCATCTCCAATGATTATTTTATTAGGCAAAACAGTCTGTTTCAAGCAACTTTCCAATGCTATTTTCAAATAATCCAAGCGATTATATGTAGGTATAACAATACTTACTGATGACATATCTATACAAACTATTCTTTAAATTAACTTCTCAACAAAACGAACACAATTAATTGGCTAATACGAAATATCTTCTCCTCCATTAGCAATGAGCAGAAACTATGTGTTTTTTCCTCCTTTTACTTTCCCAGGATACCTCCATATGACATATCTCAATAGGTGTAAAAGCTAAATATAACCTTGGCTCAAGGGCTATGCAGTTGTCTTACACCAATTTTAAATAACTGAACCTGCTAAAATAGTACTTTTACATTTATACTCATTGTCTGAATCTCATGCTTTTCTGTCATTTTAAGTTATCTACCTCTTTTCCTGAAATTTTAAACACTCTGGCGGATCTGCGTTTCTATATTATTTACTTTAGAGGGATTGATGGATAATTTAGATTTCAAAAAAGCCCCTGCTTTTATCTCTAAGAATTTATATGACAAATACGAAACTGGAATCAACAAAGTCAACGATACAAGCACGAGAAAGGACTGTATATTAGGGTAGTCTTGGAATGTGAAAAGCTTTTTAAACAACACACTTATGAGTACCAGTATAAACATGTGGCACAAATAAATAGAATAAGATATCTTACCCAGAAAATAAACTATTTTAGATGCAAAAAAGGAATCTACTTCTTTATTACTTAAATAAATACTAGAAATTAGTATAATTGAACTAATAATTAAAAGCACATACGTTTCTGCTGACCTCCCAAAATAAAAAATGACAAACATTCCTAAAATAATAAAATATTTCAAAAGTCTTACCCAAGTAAATGTAATAGGATTATAATTTTTAATTAATAAAAACAAGTTAATACCAATTACATAGGAGAAAAAGCATCTTATTATCGAATTGAATCCCGTTACGACCCCTATGAAACCATCTGGAGGAGCACTATACAGACCTTTATTAAAATCAATAAAATAATTATTTATAGATGGCAGCGAATAAAGACCAACTAAACAGGTCAATATTAATAATAAATTAATATAACGGACTCTTGTTTTATGCAAAATAAAATACAGGAAGGGGAATACAATGTATAATATCCATTCTGAGCTTAATGACCAAAAAATTCCTGCAATGACAGAATCGTTGAAAAGATTTTGAATTAATAATAGATTAACTAATATTTTAGTATAGTTAAAATCCAGTTTGATAAATTCAAAAGACAAAAACATGAATACCCAAAAAAAATAAGCAGGATAAATTCTTGCAAATCTTTTTTTTATAAAAGAGTTATAAGAATGGATAGATATAGTTTCTTTAAATTCATCCGAATAGGCCAAGCACATTACAAATGAGCTTAGTAAAAAAAACATATCTACTGCTATAATACCATTTGAGAATAATTTAGATATATATAGATCATTGCCAATATTTAGTGGCTCAATATAATGAAGAAGTACCACCCATAACGCTGCTATGCCCCGTATTCCTGTCAATGATTTTAGTTCCTTATCCATAAAACAATTACCCTTTATCGGTTTCTCCTCTTTCCCAATTTTGTGAAAGTAAGTCTCGAAATATTAAGCAGTTCTTTCATTTTTTCATCTAGAAAAGATTATATAAAATTAACCTCCAATAAGATAGATTTTAAATTTATAATCTTATACTTTTTTATTAATCTATCGTTTTTTGTCCCTAAAGTCCTCTGTTACAGAAAGCCTTATAACCTCTTGTTTTAAAATTCCGAATTGGTAATAATTAATTCTTCAAGCATCTGATCGAAATACATTTACAGAAATTAAGTAATCCTTAAATCCCTTCCAGAAAGTTTAGGAACTAATTTAGATTTTAACCAAAGTCCAGTTTTTACCTCGGTGAATTTATATGACAGATAAGAAATCGGAATTAGAAAAACCAATGATCCAATTACGAGATATATCTGTATTGAATTATTGTAATGAAGAGGAAAAAACGTTTTAACTAATACACTTGCGAAAATCAATATGAACATATGGCATAAATAAATTGAATAAGATATCTGACCTAGAAAATATATGAGATTAGAAGCAAAAAAAGGATCTTTATTGTCATTTTCAAGATAAAGTACACAAATTAAAATTATTGAACATACAAATAGACACACATACATTTCTGCTGATATTCCAAAAATTGGTATCATAAATGAACTACCTATAGCAAAATATTTTAGAACTTTAATCCAATAATTTGCTATAAAATTATAATAACTTTTAATTAAGAAAAATAGATTAATTCCTATCAGATAAGCGAAAAAACATCGAATAACAGAATTTACACCTTTAACAATTACTACGTTTCCAGTGGGATGGACAACAGACAATCCTTTATTTAAATCTAGAAGATAATTATTCATTGAAGGCAAATAATAAAAACCGATTATACTAACTATGATTAGAAGTACATTAATTAAACCAACTCTCGCATTGGATATAACTGAAAATAGAAAAGGAAATATTAAATACATTATCCATTCAGCACATAATGACCAAAAGACTATCGATATGACAGAATCAGTAAAAAGATTCTGAAGTAATAATAAATTGACTAATATTTTAGAAAAATCAAATTTGAATTTTGAGAAATCAAAAACTAATAAAAACATAAAAGACCAGAAAAAATAAGCAGGATAAATTCTTGCAAATCTTTTCTTCATAAAGTTAATATAAGAATGTTTTGATATTGCTTTCTGAAATTCCCCTGCATAAGCTATACACATAACAATTGCGCTCAATAAAAAAAACATATCTACTGCAATTAGAGCCTTTGAAAACAATAAGTTATTTATATATGTATCTTTACTAAAAGATAAAGTTTCATAATAATGTAAAAAAACCACCCATAAAGCTGCAATACCACGAATCCCAGTTAATGATTTTATTTCTTTATCCATTTTAATTTGTTTCTAGTTCAATACTATTTTTTCCAAACCCTATTGAGGATTTTTGAAATCTTAAGTAGTCTCCTTTTCTTATTTAGTTCTGCTTTTGAATAGATTTCTATTGGCTTACTACAGAAATCCAAAAACCGCTCATCCGTAACTGAAGATTTATTTCCTAAAAGGGCGTTTTTTATGTAGTTTCTCTTCCAGGGTTTAATTCCTGCGCCATCAACAGCATGTGCCATTACTGCATGAGGAAAATCAAACGCCATGCCTTCTTTCCCAAGAATAGAATATACTAAATCAGATCTTAAGGTCATAGTTGCATTTAACACATCCTGATCTCCTTTGTAAGCGCTCAATGTATTGCTCTGATCGAAAAAATGAATTGGATACTGTAAAGCTTTGTATTGTTCATTAACTTCAATCCATCTTTCTACCAACTCAAAATGAGATTTGTTTACTCCAATAAACCCACTATTAATATAGAAATTAAGTGATTTATCTATTCCTTTAACCAATGACTCGAAATCCTTCCTCCATTTATTTCTCCATGGATGATTCCAATGAAGTAAAGTAAAATTGGAGTCCTGGCATAATGCGGCTCCGGAAACTATCCAATTCTCATAAAACGACCATTTTGATAAAACAACGATATCCGGATCAAAATAAAACCAACCATGTGCCCCAGGATATTCCAGAGCCATCTGCCTGAGGTAATATGGTTTAAAGTACCCGAAATGCATATCCACACTCAGCTCATCAAACCGTATATCTATTTTTTCTGAAAATTGGTATAGATGATTACTACCCGGCTTTTGTTGCAACTGGTTAATCCAGAATGGAAGTTTCCCTTTAAATCCAACACAAATAATCCCTTCATAACCACCTTGATATAACGAATTCAACAAACCAGCTACTCCATATTCATAATGGTTCTCAAATAAGGTAGTGACTACATTTTTATATTTGTTTTCCATCGTTACCAAATCCAGTTAATTTCCATCATTTAAGATAATCTTCTTCTTTTCATTTTCACCACTCCCTTAATACAAAGATGATTTTTATTCGGGTCTATCTTTTTTATCAAAGTTTTAATAACAAAGGTTATGGCACATCCAAGCCATATTGCTTTTTTCAAGCATTAATCATTATCGGATTTACATTTCCTCAATGATTATTATAAAGTTTTAATTGATGTAAAACTATTCAATTTACTGGAAGAGTCTCCTATATGGGTAAAATTCCTTCATCAAGATTCCGTTATTGGGCACATCTTTGATTTTCTTTGCAGGAATTCCCCCTGCAATACAATGGGGAGGTATGTTCTTGCTTACCACGGAACCTGCTGCAACTACAGACTGAGTACCAATAGTAACTCCTGCCAAAATCATTGCTCTTGTACCTATAAAAACATATGGTTCAATCTTTACAGGTCTATTTCTTCCCACCATGTACTGATTCGGGTCATGGTCCGCTGTCAGTATAATGGTATCAGAGGAGATGGAAACACATTCACCTATCTCAAGCCCGCCTCTTGAATCTAAACGACATCGGGCATTGATGACTGATTTATTACCAATTATAAGATTTTTAGCTGCATCAAAGCTACACCCCAGACCAATTGTTGCCTCTTCGCCTATTTCATACCTCATTACAAAACGGTAATACCATAAGCGAAGTGTATGACTTGGAATTTTATTGACTACATGATTGCAGAGATAAAGTCGTAGCTCAGCAAAAAAAACTTTTATCTTCATAATTAAAACTCACAAAATATAAAGGAAAATTTTATAAGTCATTTATTTTGATTTTACTACAAGTATCCTCTCTCTGTTTCCAATTATTTATCGGGAAAAGTTGGGGTATAATGGATACTATCCCTCTAATAATTTTCGGTTTACTCATGTCAAATCTAGTTGCAGCATATAATCGGTGTGCAAATGATTTAACACCAACCATCTCATAAATATGATGATATTTCTGAGCTACTACCTTTCCCATTTCATTATCAGAAATACTTATCAATGTATTCATTATCCACAGAAACTGTCTGAATGCAGGCAAATGCTTTTCTAATAATCCATAATTTTGAAGTGACTTATAAGCCTTTTCTATGAGATAAACATTGGTTTCAGCCCCCTTCTTAGTAGAAAACTTTTTCGAGATCGAGTCGTGACTTCCCACGCGATAAAAGGCATCAAATGATTTCTCATCTGAACAGATCCATCCTTTTAGTCCCGGATGCATCACGAGCTGAATATGCGCATCCCAGTCCTGAAGAGAAGTTACACGTTCATCCCACATCCCTATTTCTTCCAAAGCTTTCCTACTCCAGAAACAACCTAAAGTCTGCCAGGGAGCATCATGCACCAACATTCTGTCCAATACAGACCAACCCGCTTTATTCATACGGTTCCATGCATATTCCAAGTCTCCGGGAGTAATCGTAAACAAGCGAACGGGAAATGCATAGTAATCAAAAAGAGGATGTATTTTAATAATACCCAGTCTATTTTCAACACAATGCTTATCTAACAAATCATCAGAATCCAGAAAAATCAAATATTCACCTTGCGAATTTAAGAAACCAGTATTTCTGGCCCCTTGTGCCCCTTTCGTTCGTGCATTCTTCATCCACTTGAATGGCATTTGGGGATATCTGGACATAAATTCATTCACCACTTCTTCAGTATGATCTGTAGAACCATCATCCACCACAATACACTCCCAGTCTGCTGAAGTTTGGTTTGCTACTGATTGAAGTGTATCAATAATGTATGAAGCCCTATTATATGAAGGAATGATAATGGATACTTTCATTGTTAAGGTATATGTGATTTATATGTTTTGTGATAAAATGGTCTAAATTATTTTTATATTAGGAGTACAACATTATGGATTATTGTTAAATAACAAATCCTCCACCCACTCTTTCTATCTTCAATTATATCTTCACTTCCAGATATTCAATGTTGCAACCAAGTATGACTGTACATCAAAACCAACGCTTTTTCTAGCAATAAGCGATATGGTTAATTAGTGTATTTGTTCCAATGAAACAGAAATACGAGATAATGCGAAATGACAACAAAAACCTGTACACATAAATTATACAATAATACATTCAACAAAGAATTAAAAGTAAATAGAGAAGCAAACAAAATAACCGGGAAAACATTAAAAAAAATGTTTATTCCAGGATGAACCACCCACCCTCTCCGGATAGAAAAAGCAAGCATTGTACCTGTTACGACTCCTGCAACTCCGCAAGATAAAGTTACCAGAAGTTCAGTACCCAGATTTTGATAATCCTTTCCCAATAAGTCCAATAAAATATCAGATAGTAAATAACCTCCCGCCAATACCAAAAAGCAAAGTACGAGTTGTAGAGCTAAGATTTTGTGGGCTGTAGAAAAGACTTTCTTTCGATCATTCTCCAAACGGGCGTATCTGGGCATAATAACCATGGCGAAAACAGAAGATATTAAAGCAAAAATCGCTGAATATCTTCCTAAAGCTCCCCATTCTGCAACACTGTTTGATTTCCCCATATAAGCTAGAATAAACAATGTTATTTGTCCAGAGAAAGCGAAATATAGGCTCCCCGGAAGTGTCCGCTTAACAATTCGAACAATTTCTTTTTTAGTCTCCGGATCCTCTTCATTGGTTATGGTCGCACGCAAGTCTACAATTTTGCGTAATCTAAAATTGCCTATTATTTGTGGAATTCCATTTGCAAGTAACGCGATCCACGCTAATGGAAAGAAAAATAAAGATATGCCCCCCAGCAGCAATCGGAATGCTGCTACAAAAAGCTGATAGCCTTGTAGTAATCGAATATCCTGATGTAATCTGGGTACTACTACATATAAGTTGTCTGTCAACTGAGCTTTGAACGCGGGTATAAAGGTTATAATGATCAGAACTACAGTTTCCCATGAAGTTTTTTGCCCAAGTAACAAGAAGAAAGTAATTGGAACTCCAATAAGCAAGGCCATTAATGCAAATTTATTGCGAAAAATCATTGCTGTCGACATAACCTTACCTAGTTTACCTTTGTCTGCCCACACTTTTCCTCCTAATGCATATGTGCTTGTTGAGATCCCGCAATCGGATAAAACACTTAACATAGCAAGCATGTTATTGGCTACTGTGTATAAAGCATATTCTTGTACTGATAACTTTCTGACAATGTAAAACCCAATTAACATTCCTGTAAATTGAATTAATGACTGAACAAGGAAGGTTTCCCCCAGTAACTTAGAAAAACTTAATACATTTTTTTTATTGAAAGAAATTTCAGACATAGTTGCACTGTATATCAGGCATCAATAACCTTTAAAATTTATCCTTAAGAGCTTTGTATTGAGTGTGTTTTCTTATGGAATTAAAAACATTAAGTTTAAGTCAATTTGAATATACAAACAGTTGATATTCTTACTATTTTATAGAATTTTATAAGATTGAAACAACAAGTAACTATTTGAGAGCGCCAGCAACTATAATGAATCCAAAGTGGATTTCTTTATAAATAACAATATTAGTTCACTTTTTAAGTCATTGAATAAGCCAAAATACATTTGACCACGTTATTTTAGAAAAGGTAGTTTTATTCTCTTATTAATTTTTTCAAAAACTGATTCGGACTTTTGTTCATCTTGTATTCCATATTCATAACCATATCCATAACCATATCCATAACCATATTCATACTTATTATCACTATAGTATAGATCATTAATTATAATACTCATATTGTTAATTTTACCTTCTTCCACAAAGCTGTTAACTTTATCCAACAATTTTATCTCTGTATACTTATGTCTTACTATATATAGATTAATATCAGAATACTTCATCAGGATAAAACAGTCAGCAACAAGACCTATAGGAGGAGTATCAATGATTATGTAATCATAACGGTTCTTTAACTCCTCCATTAAAGAATTTAACCTGTTTGATAAAATCAGCTCACCAGGATTAGGAGGGACTGGACCGGCTGAAATAATATCAAGGCATTCAACCTGTGTTTTGAAGATCACTTGATCTATTTTATGGTTGCCTGCCAAATAAGTACTAAGCCCACTTAAATTATCCAATCCAAAATCTTCAAAAATCTTCGGCTTTCGTAGATCCGCTCCTATCAAAATGGTTTTTTTCCCGGACATCGCAATGATAGAAGCAAGATTTATAGATGTAAATGTTTTTCCTTCTCCACTTATACTTGAAGTAATACATATTATCTTTTTCTCTTTATCCGGAGCGAGATATTGAAGATTGATCCTTATAGACCTGAAAGATTCAGCAATTCCAGACTTAGGGTTCTTCAATACAGCAAGATTAGAAAAATTATCATTATGGCCCACAATTCCAATAACAGGTATATCTGTCCGCTCTTCAATACTTTTTTTAGATTGGATTTTATTATTGAAATAACTTCTTAGAATCAATATTACTAATGGAATAGATAGCCCCACAAGTAAGGCGTTTGAATAAATCATATTTGTCTTAGGACCTACCTGAAAAGCATTAAAGCTTCTGGCCTTTTCAACAATTTTATTATCCGGAATATTGGAAGCTTTTGCTATCCCTGATTCGGCCTTTTTTTCAAGAAGATAATTATACAAATGATCATTGAGATTAAACCTCCTCTGAATATCAACAAGCTCCCTCTCGTTCTTTGGCAGATCTCTCACTTCCTTTTCCAGCTTTGCTATTCTCTTTTCGATTTCATTCAATGAAATTCTGGACCCGTTAATTATGTTCTTAACATTCTCTAATAATGCTTCCTTGGAATTTTTAATCTTGATTTCAAGAGAATTTAAAAATGGGTTATTTCCTGTCGTATTCCTCCCTAAGGACGATTTCTCCCTGTTTAGCTCAACCAGATTTATTGTAAGGTTATTTAGCAAAGGGTCGTCTATACCCATAATTGATGGGGCAATAACCCCAGTTAAATCCTTATTGCTGGTAACATAATCCAGTACGTAATGATAATATTTATCTTTTACAAGCAATACTGCCTTTTCAGCCTCCAATTCGTCCAATTTTGCAAAAACAGATGTTGCAGCAGATGAAATATCCATAACCTTGTTATTTCTTCTAAAACTCTCAAGTTCTGTTTCCGCTTTATTTAAAGAAGAGGCGATGGAAGCTAACTGGCTGTCAATAAAATTTATGGTGTTACTAGCAATCTGATTTTTCTCATCAAGACCGGTTTGTATATATACTTCAGTAAGCTTATTCAAATAATCGCATTCCCGCTGAATATTGTTACCTACAGTTGATAACTCAAGTATACTGGACTCCTTTCCTCCTGAATTAGTAACTTGAAGTTTATTTCTATAAAGAATCGCAAGGGTTGCCGGATCATGGAGCTTAAAATAATAATGATCCGCAACCTGTATATTTTCCTCCATCTTAACTATAGAGAAGGATAAATTCTCCAGTTTTACCGGTTCTCCAAAAGTGAAGGTCTGTTTTATCTCTGCTGATTTCCCTATGGTCAGTTTATAATCATTAGAGGAAACGATATTTATAAAAATAGGGATATTATAAGCCTGTTTTTTAAAGCTTGTATCAATAATGACCTTAAAAGGTGCCGATTGGTACAATTCAACATCTCTTAATTGTCCTTTATGGAAGTAAGAAACGTTAAATTCCAGTTGCAACAAAGTCTTATATGCCATTTCATAAGACTTCAGAATAGCCATTTCATTGGATTTCTTTTTATCCTGACGGAACAAATCTATTTCCTGAAACCCGGAAATCTTCTCATTAGGCTTTATAAGAATTGTTGAAATTACATTGTACTTTGGTTCGGTATAGTACCTAATATACAGATAGGCATATCCAAGTGATAGGAAAAGACTTAAAGCAAATAACGGCCAGTATTGGTATAACTTATTTAATAATGCTTTAATATCGATTGTTTCGTCTTCTCTTTTTTTCACTTTAGTTTGATTTTATAAAATTAATAAGAAGAAGTAATGCTGACAACCCTGCAAATAAAGTCGCAGTAAGAGTCAGGTTATTCCTGTCAATCTTTGCTTTCATTGGAGCTACATAAACAACATCATTCGGTTTCAAATAAAAATAAGGAGATTTCAGAAGATTCTCATCTGTAAGGTCCAGATGAACAATTTCAGTTCCTCCATTCTTAGGACGCATCAATTTTAAATTCTTTCTACTCCCATATTCAGACAAATCACCTGCCATTCCCAAAGCCTCCAGCAGGGTGAATCTTTCATTATACATATAGTGTATCCCAGGATTTCTTACTTCTCCTAATACAGTAACTCTATAGCTTAGTAGTTTAACAACGACCGTTGCATCTGAAACTTGTTCTCTTACAATCTTTTCAATATTAAGCTGAATTTCTGATAAGGTCTGATCTTTGACTTTTACTTTTCCAATAACAGGAATATTCACCATGCCTGAGTCATTGACAATGTATCCATTAAGGTACATACTTCCCGGAGAGACTGCCTGACTGGGTGTTTGTTGAATATTATAAAATGAAGTAACCCGCAGGTCTGGACTTACAACACTTATATGCAAAAGATCACGGGGTTGAATTTTATAAACAAACTGCTCCTGCCCAATGAACATCGAGTCATTTTGATTTCCTTGTAAATAAACAACCTTCTTTTGCGGTACACAGGAAAAAATGGAAGCGGCAAGAAAAAAAAGATATATAAATCTTAAATATTTTTTTTTATTCATTTTGTACAATTCTTCACTTAGATATTTTGAAACCCGAATGGCAAACTACGTTATGATAAAGTGATAAGTTCTTCTGTCTGGTAATTTCCTACTCTGATTTTATGGCAATAACTGCAAATATATAGGAAAAAGATTTTATCGCCTAAACTTAATTTTGTTATAAATCTGATGGTAAGTTTGAAAAACAACTCTTTTCCGCTAAAACTTTCTCCTGTGATAAAGCACTTTATTCTTTAACGTAGGAAACAGATTACAAACATTTGACTATAATACTTTTTTAATTTATCGGGGTTTATTTGATTAAATTTTCTACAGAAATTAATTCTTATTGGCAGAATTTCCATTTATAAGAAATTCTTAAACGAAAAGCGGTAATTTTACGACTAATCAGGTTATACCTGCGAAGAATTTGAATATTCTACCGCTTTACAAGTTTTACAGACTAACATTATATTCCAACCACCAGATTGGCATTTCCGTATACCCTAAGACTACACCAATCTTTAAAAAAGACAATAATATCAACATTTAATTCACCCCTAACTCTTCTATTGAGAATCATTTTTACCTCACAGGTAAAACAATTTACACAATCATCGATTGTATAATGATTTTGGTCTAATCTGAATAAAAAATAATAAAACAATTCGTATATTTCCTTGAAAATGACTGCCCTTTAATAGGGATTTTTTTAGGAAATAACCTCTAAATCAATAACAAAATATACCAAACTAAATAATTAATTAATACTAATCAGTTCTTTTGTACAAAAATAAATCATAATTATGAAAAAAATTTTTACACTTATACTAATGGCACTTCTATTGTATGCAGGGCCGGGATGGGCGACGGTGTATTATTCCAAAGGTGTACCAGGAGTTGGCGGTAGTGGACTTATTGCAAATACACTTGCCAATTGGGTAACTGGAACTGATGGAACAGGTACCAGTCCTGCTACCTTTTTAAATGCAGGAGACGAATTTCACATATTAAATGGACATAACATTAAAGCTACCAGCAAATGGACTGTTGCAGGCAGAGTTTTCATTGAAAGCGGAGGAACTTTTGTTGCTGGCTCATTCGACCATGATATAACTCTCAACACTGTAGGAAATGCGAAATATAATATTTCTGTTTCTAATGACGAATATTCTTACAATAATCTAAAGTTTGGAACAATCAGCCCTTCAAGCACTTTTACCTTTAGTGTCGGTGAAGATGTTTTTTTTACTCCAAGAAATTTAAATTACCCAAACATTTCAATCACTGGAACAGCTATTGGTTATGTTTTTGTAGATGCCAATTTAACAGCTAACAATTTTAGTATTGATGGTCCGACCATAATTAACCTAACAAGCACATTAACAATTACTCAAAATCTGTCCGTTAAAAACGGTAATCTAAATGTTGATGATGCCGGAACTATCCAAGTCGGAGGAAACTTAACTATAGCCGGAGGAACTTTTTCAGCCAGAAATTATGGTGCGGGGACAAATACAATAAATGTAACAGGAGTATTAGGTATATCTGCCGGAACTTTTAATGGATCGGCATCTGAAAATGCTGCTGCTTCTGTAGTATTCAACATAGGAAGCTTTAATATGACAGGCGGAATATTTAACGGAGCGGCCGGAAATGCAAGCACTTTAATTAACATATCAGGAAGTTATTCATTAACAAATGGCGATTATAACGCATTAATCTCTTCAAGCGGACAAACAACGATCGCTCTCAAGGGGACCAATGGCAACATAACTTCAACTGTTCCTATGACAAACGGGGTTCAAGATGTGATAGTAACCGGTTCTTATAAATTACTCTCTGATTTTGAGGTTGGCAAAGCATTAACATTAAGTGCGGGGAATTTAAATTTGAACGGTTATATTCTAAAGTTGGATGATGCGCTGAACATAACAAATGGTACATTAACCGGAAGCAATACCTCAGGCATTTATTTTGCCTCAGCAACAGTTGGCGCTAATTTACCTGCCATTACTCTTGGTAAATTAACCATAGATAGAACAGAGCAAACGATAAATTTAATTGGAAATGTCACTGTTCATGAGGAGCTAAAATTTACTTCCGGGAACCTATCAATTGGATCAAACATTTTAACAATCGGAGATAAGATTATTGGATCAGGATTAATTGGCGGCCCAACTTCCAATATGGTCTTTAACGGATCTACTCCAGCTACAGACATACCAGGCCTAACCTTACAAAACCTTACTATATCCAGACCTAACGGAATAAACTTGGCTGGAAATGTTACAGTTGGGGGCATCTTAACTCTTACAAATGGTACTTTAGATAATTCTTCCAACATATTGACCTTGGCCAATAATGCTACAATTGTCCGTGACCAGGGTTCGCTTTCAGCTTTACCTACTTTTGCAGGATTGATTAACCTTGTATACAATGGTTTAACTGCCGTGAACAGCTACTATGAAATACCAACATCTTCAGTTGCGCTTAACAATTTAACCATTAACAAAAGTGGTGGGTCCGGGCTTACTCTTATTTCAAATGTAACAGTTAACGGAATATTGACCATTCCTTCAGGAGGAATACTATCTGCAGGTAATCAAACCATTAATATAAAAAACAATTGGGTGAATAATGGTACATTCAATGCAGGAACAGGTACCGTAAACTTTGCAGGAACAACTACAATTTCAGGAAGTTCATCCAATACATTTTACAATGTATCATTAGCATCAGGAGCATCATTAACAGTCCCTGCAACAACAACTACAATCAATGGAGACTTCCTAGCAACAGCGCCTTCAACGTTTAACCATAACAATGGTACAATTACATATGCAGGTGCAGGGACTCAGAACATTGCAGGTCTTAACTACTACAACCTAACTAGCGCAAACACAGGCACTAGGATATTAAATGGAACTATTGGAATAGCTAATACATTTTCTCCAGGGACAAATAGCTATACTGCAACTGGAAGCACAATCAACTTCAATGGTACAAACCAAACGATCAACGCGTTTAGTTACAATAACCTCAGCTTGTCTAACAGCGGCACAAAAACTCCTGCGGAAGCAACTTTAACTGCTAACAACTTAACGATTTCAGGTACTGCAATTTTAGCTGGTAACGGAAAAACTATCAATGTAGCAGGAAACTGGACCACCCATGGCGCTGCTGCATTCGCTGAAACAGGCAGCAAAGTTGTATTCATCGGATCAGTACCTCAAACAATTACAACTACGGGTGGTGAAATTTTTAATGACCTGACAGTAAACAGTACTTCTACGGTTTCTTTAAATTCAGCAACAACAGTAAACGGAATTCTTGCTCTTACGAACGGAATCCTGGCTTCTGGTGGAAATCTTACACTTAATCTGAACTCTGGAAGTGTTGCATACAATACTGGAGACGCAGGAACTGTAACAGGTAATATTAAGATTTCAAAATCAGTAAATTCAACAAAAACTCATTACCTAGCCTGCCCACTTATCGGTGCTACAGCTAACGATTTTGCGGATAATACACCTGTAACAGATCCCACTAAACCAGGCTCAACCCGTTTATATGAATATATTGATGGAGCTTGGTCACCAATCACAGAAATGAATACTGGACTAGCTCCATTCAAGGCATATTCTTTATACTTTACAGCACCAACTACTCTTGATTTCACTGGTACTTACGGGCACGGAACTGTTCCATCAGAAATAACATTCCCTAATTCAACTTCCGGATTCAGAATGATTGGAAACCCTTTCCCTTCAACAATTGACTGGACACAATCGGGATGGACAAAAAACAATATTAACAATGCCATCTATTACTGGGATGCTGCAACCAGTAAATATGCTTCTTTTGTTAACGGATCAGGTATCAATGGAGGAACACAATACATCCCGGCGTTGCAAGGTTTTTTTGTAACCACAAGTGGGACCGGAGGTACTGCAAGTTTATCTATGACCAATAATGTAAGAACCACTTCTCAAAGCCCTTCATTGTGGAGAACTTCGGTTGACAATCAACCTGTATTAAATTTAACTGCTCAAAATGGCGCGTATTCTGATGAAACGGTTTTAAAGTTTACAGAAGACGCATCTGATCTATTTGACGGAAATCTTGATGCACTTAAATTAAAGAATGCAGGTAATAATCCTAATTTTTATTCGTTAACAAATGGAAGAAGCTACGCAATCAATAGCTTACCTCTGAATTATATAGATTCAACTATTCCATTAAAACTTGAAGCGCCTGTTACAGGAAACTATGTTATTTCAGCCTCTCAATTCACAGGTTTTGATACAACAGACATCATTCTTGAGGATAAATTATTAAACATTTCCTATGATTTAAAGTCTTCAAACGGATACTCTGCAGCAATAACAAAAGGAGATACTGCAATCAGATTCTTTATAAAATTCAGAAAGGCAGATGTAGTTACCGGATTAAGCAATCAAACGGAAGGCAAGGTAGCAGTAAATGCAATTGGAAATACAGTTAATGTATATTTCTCAAATATTGAAGAAAAAGAAGCCTCAGTTGTATTCCTTAATATAATTGGCCAGGAAGTAGATAGATCCGAAAATGTGAGTATTTCACAAGGTGTCTATACTAAAAGCCTAAAAGTATCGACAGGAATTTACATAGTAAAGGTAAAAGCCGGAAACAAAGTTTACACAGAAAAAATCTACATAAACAACTAATAATCAACTGATAATTTTTATCTTTGATACAATGAAAAAAACAATAAAATTTCTGGCACTATTCACGTTGTTTACAACAAGTATAGTAATATCAGTAAGTGCTCAGGATGATCCTCCTTGTCCTCCGGGAGGTTGTGATGATGAGGATCCAATCGATATCCCTTTTGACGGTGGGGCTAGTATGTTGCTGGCTGCCGGCATCGGAATTGGTGGAAAGAAAATCTATGACAGTTATAAAAACAGAAAGTAAAATACATTCTACCCCATATGAGAAAGTTCCTCAATGGGGTAGAATACCTTTATTTATTTTTTTTACCCTATTAATTTTCTTTTCTTTAAAATACACATTCTATGCTTATGTAGGACTGCTGGACCCTAGAGGCGATTATTCCTTACCATTTCTGGAAAAGTTCAGTCTTATACAAGGTATCCTATATCTTTTGGTTTATCCCGCTGGATATTTGTTAAGCCTTCTTGGCTTTGATACTATTTTGACTTACAACTCAGTAAAAGTAGTTGGATCGGGAGCTGTCAGAATTGCCTTTCCTTGTATGGGAATTGAAATCATGTTTTCTTTCATCGCATTAATTCTTGCATACCCAGGAAGAAATAAGATTAAATATCTTATCGCGGGAGTAATCGGTATTCACATTATCAACATTCTGCGGATTACAGGTTTAGCTCTGCTAAGGCATTTGAATCCGAACATGCAACTCCCCGGTCATGATGTATTTAATTTTATTTGTTACACTTTCATTATTGTACTTTTTTACTGGTGGGTTAAAAATTACTCTTCGGATTTACTGCATTCTTTCAAAAAGAGTTAATTCGTGAAATTTTAAACAACGAAATGAACCCGTACCTTTCGTCAGAGAGTTCAAGCAGACTTAAGCCTTAGTTAACACCTATATCACTCCTACTTAAATCATAAGCCTTACATGACAAGCCTATAAGTTCTACCTTTCACCTGCTTGTCCCTTACAAGAAATCCTAAAAATCCCACCCTCTACGAATCTTTTTCTCATTAGTTTCCATTTTTTTGTCAATACGAAGAATCTGGTAGTGTATAACTGAAATTTTGTACCCAAATTTGCCCCCTCCAACGAAAGTTTCTTTCTGACTTACAACCTTTTTTGTAAATTAAACTTTTTAAAGGCGACTAAAAAAAAATCTTTTAACTATGATAAAAAATTACCGTCTCGGGGTAATCATTTTTACCCTGATAATTTTTCAATCATCACTGCTCTTTTCCCAATCTACAATTGGATTATATCAGTTTACTGGCCACACTTGTACTTCGCCCATGTTGGGTGTTAACAGTCAACCTAATAATGCAACATTTAGTGCTATTGCAACTAACCAAACTTGTCATTATTTTATAAACAGATATCTTTCCTCTAACTGGGGTTTGGACAATACTGGGCCGGGAAGCACATATATTCAGTTTTCAGTAACTGCAGGTTCAGAAACCAATCTTATTATCTCTCAGGTGAAATACACCAGAAAAAGAACTGAGACCGGTCCTGGAGCAATGATTCTAAAATACAGCACGGATGGCTTAAACTTTCAAGATTACAGCTCCTCTGTAGACTCGGTTAAAACAACAGAATCGCGGAAGTCACTTACTAAACAAATCATCACTGAAAAAGGAGCCACCGTTACTTTCCGTTTATATGGCTGGTTGGCTGCAGATGTTCAGGGACAGCTTTATCTGGATGATATTGAAGTAGTAGGTACAATACTTGCAGGACCAATCACTTTTTATAGTCAGTCGGGTGGAAATTCCAATACAAGCATTTGGGCTACATCTGCAACAGGGACTAAAATACCGGCAATCTTTAACTCCGAAAATTCCTTCATTATTCAGGCTGGTCACTCTGTGAAGGTGGTTAACAATATCATTGCAAAAAATATTACCATCAATAGTTCAGGTAGACTATATGCAGGGACAGTTGATGAATATTCTTTATCTTTATATGGCAACCTGGTTGTAAATGGAATCTTTGGGAATACGGTATTGTCATCAGACAAACTGACTTTAAAAACCTTCAATAATGCAAATGTAACCGGTACAGGAATATTTCAAACTTATGGTTTGCAAAACGCAAATGACCTATCCATTGGGCTTCCAACCTACATTCGTGGCAGCGTAACAAGCAACAAGCCAATAGATTTCAACAATTACCCAGTAACCTTCAGATCCTCTGAAGCTCAGACCATTTCAGGTAGTCCGCTTACTGTGAAGGATCTCTTTATCGCCAACTCTGCAGGAGTTACGAATCAGACTTCTATAATAATTAAAGGAGGCTTAAATCTAACTTCCGGGACATTTAATACATCAAACAATGTATTGCTTGACTTAAATACAGGGTATGTCTCAAGATATGGAGGAGGAGTACTTAACGGTAAGATCAAGATAAAGAAAAATATTTCAGGAAATGAATTCGGATATCATCATGTATCATTTCCCCTTACCAATGTTACCCTTGCAGAACTTGCGGACAATGCAACTCTGGCAAAAGGTGGTTATTCATGGATTTATACTTATAATGAAGCAGATAAACACCCAAGTGCTGATAGTGGATGGGTTCCGGTTTCAGGCTTAAATACTCCTTTGGTAAATACCACTGGTTATACATTTTACTTTAACAAACCTACCTCACTTGACTTGTCAGGTAACTATACAAATTCTTTAACACCCTTAAAGTACAATGTAACGAATACTAAATCCGGAGATGCTCAAAGCGACGGATGGAATCTGATCGGGAATCCATTTCCATCTCCTATCAACTGGACCTTGGATAGCGGATGGGTTAAAACAAATGTTAACAATGCTATTTATATTTGGGATACTAAAGCGGGCAAATACAAAACATATATTAATGGAGCCAGTCTTAATGGCGGCAGTCCGATCATTCCATCGATGCAGGCTTTTTTTATAAAAGCATCAACTGGTCTAAAACCAACTTTGACTGTTAACAAAAGAGCATTTACAACAGAGTCTAACCCTGCTGTAGCAAGAACAGCGATGGCTCCGGCAGGATTAAAAATTACTGTTACCAATAATAATGGTTCAGATGAAACACTAGTGCGCTTAAATGCAGATGCTGATACTTCATTCAACGAAGAATTTGATGCTTACAAATTATTAAATTCAGGTGATTGTCCATCTGTCTTCACTCAATTGAATGGGATTGGATATGCTGTCAATTCCATTCCTGATGAGTTTAATTCAGTGGAAATTCCATTGGTAATTTCTGCGACATCTGCTGGCAATTATTTGATTTCAGCCTCAGATTTAAGCTCAATAGGAGATGAATATGACATTTCTCTTAAAGACAAACAATTTGACAAAACGCAAAATTTAAGAACTAATCCGAATTACTCTGTATATATCAATCAGAATGAAAATCCGGAAAGGTTTTATCTCACACTGAAAAAATCAGATGTTATAACTGGAGTGAATGGCACCGCGGCTCAAAGTGTGAATTTCTATTGTTATGATAAAAAAATATTCATCAACTTACCTGAATCTGCCAATACTGCTTTAAGCCTAAGTATTTCTGATGTTTCAGGGAATCAGGTGCTGGGGAACAAAGAACTGCCTATTGCTGGCTCAACTGTGGTTTATAATGTTGACACTTTGAAACCAGGTATGTATCTCGTCTCCGTTTTTGACGGACATAAGTTAATGACTCAAAAAATTATCCTTTATTAATTTTTTACAAATGAAGATGACATCAATAATTAAGATATTATCAAAAGTTATATTTATAGTATTACTTTCGATAGCCGCAGGAACAGCGTATGCGCAACCTGGAAGCGGAGGTGGTGGTCCTGGCGGAGCTGAAGGTCCCGGGGGAACCGGTGGGGCAGAAGAGATTCCCTTTGATGGGGGTATTGGAGCTTTCCTGGTTGCCGGTGCAGCATTAGGAGCAAAGAAAATCCACTCCCATTACAAGAAAAGTAAAGAACTGAAATAATTCTTAAAGCGTAGTCAATAAGGCTACGCTTTTTTTATCAATTTAATGTATCAGCTTCTTCTGAAAGGTTAGAGAGGTGTTTATAATACCCTCCTTTCGAATATATTGACAAATTAAACTTCTCAAGGTAAAGCAAAACTCAACCTTCAGATTTAGCCATTACTCTAAAACTTATACAACTCCTTCCCAACAATACAGTAGTTCATTGGAATATCATATTGATCTACATCTTCAATAGGATCTGTTGGGGGAAAACAGGATATACCTATTTTTAAAACATCTTCTCGGCAGGTTGCCAGAAATCTGTCGTAAAATCCTTTACCATACCCTACCCTGTACCCCCTTCTATCAAAAGCAAGCATTGGCAAAAACACAAGATCTATCACCTCATGCGGAGTTGGCTGAGCATCGATAGGTTCAGGAATTTTCCAGGGATTTTCTTCTAAAACAGTGGTAGGTGTAAAATAATAACTATCAATTGAAAGATTAGCTCGATCTGTTTTAGGAATTGAAATGTCAATATCCGGATAACTTTTCCAGAACCTGTCGATGATATATTTAGTATTTATTTCAGCTTGAAGAGGTATTGATAGAAAGATGTGAGAGCACTTTACAGATTTCAAATCAAAGTTATTAAAAAAGCAATCTGCAGCTTCTATACTTATCTGTTCAAGCTTTTGAGAAGAAAGATTTTTCCTTTCATTTAAATAAAATGACCGGATTTCTCTCTTTTTCATTCCTGCAGTAAAACTTTAAATCTAAAATCAAATGGATCTGCAGTCATCAGTTTGCTTATCAAATCAGGATCGTTGATGTAAAAATTCAGAAAATTATCATAACGCTCCTGAAGTGTATTCGCTGGAAACAACTTTTCTTTTAACCCAATTAACTGCTGAATTCCCTGCTCATGTTTTTTCTCCAAAGCTTTCTTAAATCGTTTTTCTACATTATGAATAATATCGGAAGCTCTTTTTGCTTCTGCCTCTGTATAAGCGATCAAAGTTGGATCAATATCAGCAGCTTTAGTCTGAAGCATTTTAAAAATATAATTCAGCAGTGAATGCTCTTCTTCAGTTTCAATATGCTCTGAAGAATGCATATCGAGATATAACTCTTTCAATTCAACTACTGATTTAAATAAGTCCTCTTCGTTTATATTCAGCTTAGTGATCTTTTTGCTATTTGCTGCATTGATGATTAAGAAAAACAACCTCGGCATCAACATGGGAAATGCTATTCCAAAATGATTGAATATACCCTTAAGTTGCAGCCAGTAAGTCAACTCTGACGGACCTCCTATGTAAGCCAGGTTAGGTAACAACATCTCCTGATATAAGGGCCTCAGAACAACATTAGGGCTAAATACTTCAGGCTCTTCTTCGGCTAGTCGAAGTATTTCTGATCTGCTATAAACGATATCGGTATTGTTAACCCTAAAATGATCCCCTTCATTAATAATACGTTCTCTTAATCCTTCTTTTAAATAAAATAGATTAATCTCTCTTGGAAATACCTGCCCGTTATATCCAAGATCTTCCAGAGATTTAGTTGTTTTCTCTACGATTTTACAAATAGTATCCCCTTCGATTTCTTCCTTGATCACCGGTTTCAATACCTGCTTTAAAGAAGCATCATCACCATCCAGAACTACAAGCCCATAGTCTCCGAAAAGCTCATTGAGAATATAGCGGGTAGCTTTTGATAATGTACTGCCGTTTTCCAGATATGCCTTTTCAAATAACTCGACCTTTTCGGGAAGTTCATTTAATATCTTTTCTATTCCTTCGCAACTCAACCTTCCCACAGCCCCTTTCTGTCGGGTTTCCCAGGTATATGTTTTTCCGAAAAGATGAAAATGGTTGATTTCTGCGAAGTCATGATCCTCTGTTGCGATCCAGAAAACCGGAACAAAGGAGTATTTCGAATATTTACGTTTTAAGATTTCGCAAGCTTTAATAATGGCAACTGTCTTGTAAATCAAGTACAAAGGTCCTGTAAACAGATTTAATTGATGACCGGTAGTAATTGTAAATGTATGGTCATTTAATAATTCATCGATTCCTTTTTCGGCAGCTTGTTTTATGACAATATCTGAATATTGTCTTTTCAAAGCATCCGTCAAAAGGCCCCTTTGATCCGCCTTGAACTTCTTTTGAGCAATTTGTTGCTCTATATTTTCTATTGAAGGAAACAGATTATAAAAGAGAGAGAGATCTTCTTTCTGAGAAATGTAATCAAGATATAATTTTGAAAAAGCACCGGTTTTTTCAGCTTCAACTGGAAGTATTTTCATTGATGGTGGTGGAAATTTTATGGTCGAATTTAACCCTGATTTTTCAATAGACAAATACAACAGGAGAAAATGAAGTCCAATGAAGGTGAAGAGAACTGATAACCGAAGTATTTTGCATTAAAATAAAAATGATTCCAACCAAAAGTCAGAACCATCTTTCGTTATTAATAAAGTTTAATTGCGGATTGCTTACTCCACAATTTTACCATAAAGATCAAATTCAGAAGCTGAATCGATCTTTACTTTTGCGAAATCCCCAACTCTCACATAAGTATTTTCCGCCGAAACCAACACTTCATTATCTACCTCTGGAGAGTCAGATTCAGTTCTTCCAATAAAATACCCGCCTTCTTTCCTGTCAAAAAGTACTTTATAAGTATTTCCTACCTTTGCCTGATTTAATTCCAAAGAAATGCCTTCCTGAATACCCATAATCGTATCCGCACGCTCTCTTTTTACTTCTGCTGGAATATCATCATTTAATGTATATGCATGCGTATGCTCTTCGTGAGAATAGGTGAATATCCCAAGCCTGTCAAATTTCATTTCCTCTACAAATTGACAAAGCTCTTCAAAATCCTGCTCTGTCTCTCCCGGGTGTCCTGCAATCATTGTTGTCCTTAAAGCTATATTAGGAACCTTATCTCTGATTGCCTTTATAAGATCTTCTGTTCTGTTCCTTGTGATCCCCCTTCTCATAATCTTTAGCATATTTGAAGATGCATGCTGAAGCGGCATATCCAGGTATTTGCAGATGTTATCTCTTTCCGCCATTACGTCCAGCACATCCATTGGAAACTGAGACGGATAAGCATACTGCAAACGTATCCAGTCAATTCCATTCACATCCGACAATTTCCTTAATAATTCAGCGAGATCACGTTTACCATAAATATCAAGACCGTAATAAGTAAGGTCCTGGGCTATCAGAATTAATTCCTTCGTTCCGTTCTTAGCCAGATTCTTTGCTTCTGTGACTAATTCTTCTATACCTCTCGATACATGTTTACCACGCATTACCGGAATTGCACAGAATGAGCAAGGACGATCACAACCTTCTGCAATTTTCAAAAAAGCATAATGTCTTGGAGTGGTGATAAGACGTTCACCAAGCAATTCATGTTTATAATCAGCTTTAAATTTTTTGAGAAGTATTGGGAGGTCACTTGTACCAAAGAAAGCGTCTACCTGTGGAATTTCCTTTTCAAGATCATCTTTATAACGCTGGGAAAGACATCCAGTAACATAAATCTTTTCTACAAGACCGCTCTCTTTAGCATCCACATACCTCAGAATTGTATCTATAGATTCTTGCTTGGCATTGTCGATAAATCCACAGGTATTAATGACCACGACATTCGCATCATCTTTTCCTGACTCGTGAGCAGCGTCAATATTATTACCTTTCAATTGTGTTAGAATATTCTCCGAGTCCACCAGATTTTTGGAACAACCTAATGTGATGATATTTACCTTTGTCTTTCTTGTGCCTTTAGTCTTCATCTTTAATACTGGAATATTGATTGGAAATGGAATAATATATTCCTTCAGTGCTCCAATCTCCAAAATTACTTATTATTTTAAAACTATTCTGAGTAGTGTGCCATGTAGTCTACTTCAAAAACTACATTGGTAAATTTATTCTTTTCCACTTTCACTGGGAACAAGTAATAATCGGGAGAAATTTTAGAATAGAGTCTCCCGCCCTCATTAATTACCAGTGAGTATTTTCCAACTTCCAAAGGTAACTTGAAAGTTCCGTCTTGTTGGGTTAGAATTGTGTCTAAGGGAGTTGTAGAGATGGTTTTAAAAAAATCTCCTTCTGCAAGTTCAGACTCTTTTAGTGAAGTAAGCGGATAAATATAAATTTCTCTTTCGATACCAAAAATTTTACCTTCTTCAGGGAGCTCTGCTGTAGTAGTAAAATCACCTTCTTTGAAAATTAGTTTACCTGAAATTCCCTGACTTGTGTCAACAGGAACAGAGACGTTTTTTCGGGAAACGCAAGAATATTCCGAAAAAGAAAATAGAAATATTAACCCCAAAAGTAGGATTAAATTATTGCCTGTTGAAGAGAGAGTCAACGAACTCATGTTTATTAAAGACCTGAAGATCATCTACCTTTTCTCCTACACCGATATATTTCACTGGTATTTTAAACTGATCAGAAATCCCTAAAACCACCCCTCCTTTTGCAGTTCCATCCAGCTTCGTGATAGCAAGTGCCGACACTTCCGTAGCTTTGGTAAATTCGGTAGCCTGTACAAAAGCATTTTGACCTGTACTTCCATCCAATACTAAAAGAACTTCATGAGGTGCTTCTGGTATGAATTTCTGAATGACCCTTTTTATTTTAGAGAGCTCATTCATAAGATTTACTTTAGTATGTAATCTTCCTGCAGTGTCAATTATTACTATATCAGCCTGTTGATCAAGGCCTTGTTTTGCTGCGTCAAATGCAACAGAAGCAGGATCAGTGTTCATACCGTGAGATACTACAGGCACGCCTACCCTTTCTCCCCACATTTTCAACTGATCTACAGCAGCAGCACGGAATGTATCAGCAGCTCCCAGAACTACTTTTTTACCTTTCTTTTTAAATTGGGCTGCGAGCTTTCCAATAGTAGTTGTTTTACCTACTCCATTCACTCCAACTACAAGAATTACATATGGCCCGGAAACTTTTGGGATTTCATAGTCAGACAAATCCTCTGAATTATTTTCAGCAAGCAGTCCGGCAATCTCTTCCTTCAGGATTTTATCCAAATCTGAAGTCGTCACATAGTTATCCTTTTCTACTCTCTGTTCTATTCTTTTGATAATTTTCAAAGTAGTCTGCACGCCCACATCAGAGGTAACGAGCATCTCTTCCAGATTGTCCAAGACTTCGTCGTCGACCTTGGATTTTCCCACCATGGCCTTGGTTAGCTTAGAAATGAAGCTATCCTTGGTTTTTTCCAGACCTTTATCCAGAGACTCCTTTTTATCTTTTGAAAAGAAATTAAACAGCGCCATGAAATAATCTTTTTCTTAAAACACTAAAATAATAAAAAAGTCCCGTTAAGGGACTTTATCATTAATAATTTACGAAGAAGCAATTATTTCTTCAATGCTTCCTGAACCTGATCTACCGCTACAATTTCTTCTCTGAAAGAGTAAGCTCCGGTTTTATCATTCTTTACTGCCTTAATAATTTTGGCAAACCCTTTTCCAGCATCCGCCTTCTTCAGGGTAGCAACTACTTTCTTTGCCATGGTTATTTAATTTCTTTATGGATGGTCACTTTTTTTAACACAGGATTGTATTTTTTAAGTTCAATCCTTTCAGGAGTATTTTTCCTGTTTTTAGTAGTGATATATCTGCTTGTACCAGGTAGACCACTGTTTTTGTGCTCGGTACACTCCAGAATCACCTGAATCCTGTTACCTTTTTTTGCCATGATTTATTGCAATTTCTCTTGTAAAAACCAAATAATTAAACGGCCATGCCATTCGCCTTAGCCTCTTTTAATACAGCGCTAATGCCTTTTTTTGTTATTGTTCTTAAAGCAGAAGCAGACACTTTAAGAGTTATCCATTTATTTTCTTCAGGAATAAAAAATTTCTTAGTCTGAAGATTAGGATAGAATTTTCTCTTTGTCTTGTTGTTGGCGTGAGAAACGTTGTTTCCTACTCTTGTTCTCTTTCCTGTAATTTGACAAACTCTAGCCATTTTTCTAATTTTTTATATTATAGGGTTGCAAAGATGCGAAAATAAAATCTAAATACAAAATTAAGATTTATTTTTTCTTTCAGACAAAAGTAATCTTTCCCTCAAAAGAGGTGCAAATGTTTTTATCCTTGGTTATTTCCCCACAAAAATAAGTTAAAAAGTGCAGTACGTAAAATATTTTTTCAGAGAAGTTCCTCCATTGTTCTCGATGTGGTAATTTTATAAGCTTAGCCCTCTGTCTTCCATTAAATTACATTGCTATAATTTTAATTTCGTCTCTTATTTAATATCTAAAAAAACCATATCTATTTTCAGGAAAACCACACTAATCATTAAGAAAAGAATACTTTTATTTCTAAATTTGAAATTCTTTCCTGAAAAATTTCCTTATAATCCTGATATATTTCTGTGGAAAATTAGAGGAGAAATGATGTTTTCAGGATATTTTCCTTTTTTATAATTAAAATAATAAACATATGATGGGGACTATTTCTGCAACTACACAGGCTATTGAGCTGGAAGAAAAATATGGAGCGCATAATTACCATCCGCTTCCGGTTGTGCTTTCCAAAGGAGAAGGAGTATTTGTCTGGGATGTTGAGGGGAAACGTTATTATGATTTCCTATCCGCATATAGTGCTGTAAACCAGGGCCATTGTCACCCCAAAATAATTAATGCTCTAATAGCCCAAGCGCAGAAACTTACATTAACAAGTCGCGCATTTTATAATGAACGTCTTGGCGAATGTGAGAAATTTATAACGGAGTACTTTGGATATGACAAAGTGCTAATGATGAACTCTGGAGCTGAAGCTGTTGAAACCGCGATTAAGCTGGCAAGAAAATGGGGGTATACTGTTAAAAATATCCCTTCTAACCAGGCTTTGATTGTTGCTGTAGAAAAAAATTTTCACGGAAGGACTACAGGGGTTATTGCTGCATCCACGGATCCTGATTCAACAAAAGATTTCGGACCTTTCAATCCAGGATTTCAGATTATACCATATAGTGATACAACTGCTCTTGAAAGCGCTCTGAAGAATCCGAATGTTTGTGCATTCCTTGTGGAGCCCATTCAAGGTGAAGCTGGTGTTTATGTCCCTACAGAAGGTTATCTTAAAAAAGCAGAAGAACTTTGCAAAAAATATAATGTGCTGTTCATCATTGATGAGATTCAGACTGGAATTGGCAGAACAGGAAAATTGCTCGCGTCTCAATATGAAGATGTAAAAGCTGATATTCTGATACTGGGTAAAGCAATTTCCGGAGGAACATATCCTGTTTCTGCAGTACTTGCAGACGATCCTATTATGCTAACGATTAAACCAGGTCAGCATGGATCCACATTTGGCGGTAATCCAATGGCATGTGCTGTTGCACAAGCTTCACTGGAGGTCATACGTGATGAAAAGCTTACTGAAAATGCGGCAAAAATGGGTGAGTTATTCAGAAAGAGAATGACTGATCTTCAGGGAAAATCTGGCCATGTGCTCGCTGTAAGAGGAAAAGGACTACTAAACGCAATTGTGATTAAACCTACGAATGACGGCAGAACCGCATGGGATGTATGTGTAGCATTAAAAGACAATGGTCTTTTAGCTAAGCCTACTCACGGGGACATTATCAGATTCGCACCTCCTTTAGTAATCAATGAAGCTCAGTTAAATGAGTGTTGCGATATTATCGAAAAAACAATTCTTGAATTTTAATTTCAAAACCTGAATAAACATGCGTCGTCCGAGAAGAAACAGAAAATCTGAAGCCATCAGATCTATGGTAAGAGAGCATCAGGTAAGTACCAACGACCTGATTTATCCAATGTTTATGCAGGAAGGTAAAAATGAACGATCTGAAATATCCAGTATGCCTGGAATTTTCAGATATACTCCTGATCTGTTAATCAGAGAGATAGAGCTTTGTATGAAGCTCGGTCTGAAGACATTTGCACTATTCCCTAAAGTAGAAGATTCCTTAAAAGATCCTCTAGCCAAAGAAAGCTATAATGAAAAAGGGCTTTATCTTAAAACAATAAAGGCTATAAAGTCAGAGCTTCCTGAAGCTTGTATTATGACGGATGTGGCGATGGACCCCTATAGTTCTGATGGTCATGATGGCATATTAAAAAACGGTAAAATTCTGAATGATGCCACACTTGAGGTACTGGGGAAAATGGCTTTAGCCCAGGCTGAGGCCGGAGCTGACATTATCGGGCCTTCAGATATGATGGATTTCAGAGTTGGATATCTTAGAGAAATGCTCGACAACCAAGGCTTTGAGGATGTTTCTATAATGTCTTATACTGCCAAATATGCAAGTGCTTTTTACGGCCCATTCAGAAATGCCTTAGATTCTGCCCCTAAAGCCGGCGATAAGAAAACATATCAAATGGACCCCGCAAATCAGGCGGAAGCATTGATAGAGGCAGAACTTGATTTTGCTGAAGGTGCTGATTTTCTAATGGTGAAGCCTGCATTGGCGTATCTTGATGTAATTAAGCTTTTATATGACAATTATGAACTCCCGATTGCAGCTTATAATGTGAGCGGAGAGTATGCAATGATAAAAGCTGCTTCCGAAAAAGGTTGGATTGACGGAGAAAGAGCAATGGCAGAAGCTCTATTAAGTATGAAAAGGGCTGGAGCAAAGGTTATCCTTACTTATTTTGCTAAAGAATTTGCCGTTCTTTCAAATTATTAAGCGGAAAGCTTAAAGTAAGAAGAATTTCACCACCTTTCAATAAGTTGAAGGTTATAAAAAAAGAGGTAAATGCAAGTCATTTACCTCTTTTTACTTTCAGCTTTCCGCTTTTTACAAATCCTCTCTCACTAGCATTAATATACTAGGCTGAGGCACTATGTAATATTTTTCTTTATTAAAGGTAATTTCATAAGCACCATTCTGCAGATAAATTGCAAGATCTCCTTCCTGAGCCTGCAATGGAATGTACTTAGTTGAATCCTGTTTTTCTTTCCATGGTTCCTGATTGCTTTCATCCGGAACAGGAATAGGATATCCAGGACCAACTTTAATTACATATCCGCTCTGTATCCTGTCCTTTTCAATTACTCCAGGAGGCAGATATAATCCTGAAGAAGTTTTATCCGTTAATGTTTTTGGCTTTATTAATACTCTGTCTCCCACTACTATTAATTTGTCAAGAGATCTGTCTATTGAAAGCATTATGAATTTCTTTTTTCTGCAAATTTAATAAAGGCAAATCAAATTTACATAAGCCTTCATTACAATCAGGGGAAAAGCCTGAATAAAAAAGGAGCTAAGTACAGCTCCTTTCAATCATATATCACTTGAATATAAAATTATCTTTTAACGTTAAACATGATTTTATCATCCTTTGCTCCAGGAAGGTCTATGACATCTGTTATTTTAATAGCAGCATAAAAAGAATCTGATTCTCTACCCAAGCGGGTTAAAATAATCTGCCCTTGTTCCAGATTCGAAATTTTATCTACTTTTTGTCCGGCTCTGTAAGCTTCCTGCAAAGACACCGCTGTTGCATTTACATAGTCAAATCCGTTAAAAAGCACAAACTGCCCGCCTGCAGGACTAATAATTGACTTAGACAATACTGATGAAGTATCATTTAAAGAAAAAGTCTGGATGTCTCTCAAACTATCAGGAGATAACCCTGAGAACTTTGCAGCCATAGCTACCAAATCATAAGCATCAGCATTGCCGGAGGCTTTTGAATAAATAATTGCTCCTGACGATTCTGTAAGTAAAGGGGCCTTTGCCTTTACAAGGAGTTTTCTCGCTTCTGTTTTATCACGACCTTCATTATCTATAATTCTAAACATCAGCAAATGGGTATAGTCTTTCTGCTTATCAGGAATCAAATATTCCATTCTGTAAGTAGCATTTTTGACTCCGTGCAATAAGGAGTCTACAATTATCTTTGATAAACCTCCATCTTCCTGATAACTTATGACTAATCTGTTAAGGCCATCTTTTGATGACGCATTAAAATAGAACGTTTTTACTTCTCCTACATTGCCGTTCAATGTTAAAACTGAAGGGGTAACAGAAGTGATCAATGGATCTGGATCATCTTTCTTACAACTTTGGAAAAATATCACAGAGAGCAGGCAAACGATAATAATTCTGGCTTTTTTCATTGATTTTAAAAATTAAAAAAACCTAAGTTCCCTTAGGTTTTTTGTTTTGTTAAGTTCGGCAAGTCAGGGTTTTAATTATTTACTACCTTCCTTCAGCTTAAACGCCTTAGCCTTTACGTTTATTGTTACTTTTCTACCAAGAAACATTCTGTCTACTTGTTCTGTAAAGCCTAAAGGCAACACAAAATCAGCATCAGGTTTAGATTGCAAAGCATCATAGTATGCATTATTGAAAGCTCTACCGCGGAATCTAAAGTTTGTTAATCCCGGATTTAAACCTACGTTAGCATAATAGTACCTTCTTCCTCCAACAGGAATAAATCCTAACAGATAGCTTTGTGTAGCAGTACCTTTTACTTCTCCAATATATTCAAGGTCATTAGTTGTAAAATTAACTCTAGCATCTAAAGTGGCTACCGGTACTGCTTTGTAGTTCACCCTGCATGAAGTAGCTAGGCCTAATAAAAATACGCCTAATACTATATTATAAAAAAAGCTCTTCATTCTGATTAGTTAAAATAAATATTTACAATTAATCTCAGGTTGCTGTTGGTATCCCAGGTTGTAGCTCTCTTTTTCAACTTGCTGTATTGATATGTATCTGCATTACCTACTCCATTGAAATTCTGAGTATAATAATCCTGAGTATTTTCAACGCCACCAACACTTGTTGAAGATTCAACATGTGTTTTTCCTCCTAAAGTCCAAAGACCTTGTAATCCATATTCCATACCGATAGATATTGGAAGATCAAGAATGAACACGTTAAATCCCACAACACCACCAAGACCCACTAAAGATGAAGGTGTTTTAGCTGAACGGTGGTCAAAATCTCCATTATTATAATCTGTTTCTTCCTTGATCACATCTCTTTTGAAACCAAGATATAAATCACCTCCAGCATACACATCAAAGATGTTTTTTCTACTAAAGTGCTTTTCAAGACCTGGAACAAGAACATATTCTCTTGTGCTTGATTTAGCTTCTGAACGTTCAACTCCAAGGACATTAGTTTTATGATCCACCTCTCCTTTTGAAGATGTTGCATCTTTTACAATTTTAAGAGCTCCTCTTACAGCTAAATCGTCTTCAATGAAGTATTTTCCACTGATAAGTCCGCCTTGTTTTAGGTTGTTGTAATTGTCGAATACACTTTGATTCATGTTAAATCCAAATGTAATAACTTTGGTACCCTTTAAAGGTCTCGTACCAATACTGTAAACACTGGTATCATTTAACCTCTCTGATAATTGAGCAAATGATGCACTGGCCATTAATACCAGTAAAAAGATTACTGAAATTTTCCTCATTGTTAGAATTAAAATATGTACTTAAAAATAATTAGGTTTCAAAAATACAGTTTTTTAATGTTACGACAACTATTTTCCACCTCTGGTCATCTCCTTTTTTCCGGGAGGCCCTGGAAGCGTCTCAACAAAAAAGCCTGCAGACTTTAAGTTCCTCTTAAATTGTCCACTGGCACAATAACTTACGATCACTCCTTCACTTTTCATCCATTTGAAAATTTTTTCAAAATTCCCTAATTCCCAAAGTTCGGGTTGTTTTGAAGGCGCGAAAGCGTCGAAGTATACGAGATCAATGAGTTCAGGTTTCAATTGGAGGTCTTCAAGTTTTTGAAAATGCTTTTGGAAGACAAACTCTTCGCTAAACTGTACTTTTTCACCAAAAGGGGCCTTGTGAAAATCATAAAAATATCTGCTTTTATCTGGAGCTATTATATCAGGATAATTAAGTGCTGAAAAAATATTTTCTTCTAAAGGATATGGTTCAATGGTTTGATAATAAATCTTTAATGCTTTCTTTTCACTTTCGAGAAAAGTCAAAAAAGTATTGAGACCAGTCCCGAACCCAACTTCAAGTATATTGATTTCATTGCTTGTTTTTATAAGGTCCAGTCCGTTTTTTATAAATACGTATTCTGATTCACGCAACGCTCCGTGCGTTGAGTGATAGGTTTCTTTCATATCGGGTATATAAAGAGAATGAGATCCATCTTCTGTTTTTATTATTTCAATTTTAGACTGCATGCTTTTTTAAAATTTTATATACCAATTCAAACTGATAATACTTTTCTATTTCTTTGAGAGAAATGCCATCTGCCTTTAGAAGGCCAGTTCTTTTAATTTCCATGGTTTGATTTGTTTCGCTAACTGAATAATCTTGCTGAAACAAATCATGGTGTATTGGGAATGGTTCTTTAAATCCTCCAAAAACTTCTTTTAGATCTTTAATATCTTCACATTCGTAATCCAGATATTTCAACTCCGGAGCACAAAGTGAATTGACAAATGAAATAGAATTTGTATCCAGAATCTCTTTATACTTGCCAATAGATGAAGAAGAGATAAGTTCACTTTCCCCAAATGATGAATTGCCTCTCCAGATATTACCTTGCTGATCCATTAGTTTTGGCTGCAATTCTATTTCTTGTACATTCAAAAACCCTGTTAATTCTTTCAGCACTGACTGAGGAGCCTTAACCAGATCTTCATATCTGACAGAGTAAAAAAGAGGATGTTCAGAATATTGAATACGAAATGCTACAGACTTCCTCCACATTCTTATTGTATATAACAACGGCCTGGTTTTCCCTGTATATTCTTTTCCTAAAGCTGCAGAGCAAAGCACATCTCTGGGATCTCTTACAATGTGAATTACATGTATACCACTTTCAAGAAGTGCGCCTATATAATCTTCACATAATATTTCCTTACTTCCCACGTATATTGTTTCATTCGTAACCAGCTCCTTCCCTGCAGCCAGCTGTAGCTGTTTGAATAAATCAATAAAGCCATTGTTAGAATGAAGTAATGATTCAATTCCTGAATTTACCTTGTCAGATTCATTAAGCTTATAGTGATTAAGAAACTCAATAAAATCCTGCATCTCAAAATACTCATTATCCAACCTGGTATTGATAGGATAAATAGATGAAATATTCTGACTTTCATTAAATCTCTTTTTCACCAGATGATAAAAAGAGGGATATGGCTGAAATGCAATGCTGACAGAAGGGTGCTGAAATAGAAGCTTTTCCAGGAGGGTTGTTCCTGATCTATATAATCCGGTGACGAAAAAAAACTTCAACTGGTATAACTTTTAAGAAATTCGATTGAATGTTTTCCTTCATTACATATAAGGTCCAGGATGCTTACTTCATGTATGAAAGGAGGAAAGAGTTGATTGTATTCCCTGTATCCGTAATAATCAAAATATCTCATCGATATTCCTTGTTCCTGAATTAACTCTTGCTTTAAATAATTCTTTACTGCCGGACCACACAAAAACTCTGTAGCTTTGGTTTTTAAAAGAATATCTATTAGACGGCTTATTTTATCGCCTTCAGGAGCATAAATGGAAGAATCGTTAAATGTGGTTTTTATTCCCAACCAGTTAGAAATTTCTTTTATTGCAAACTGGTTATACTCTGAGAGTGTTCCGATTTCATTAAAGTATAAACTATTAATCAGAGGCAAAGAAATTTCATAGAAAGGAGCTTTAGAATAATATTTTTTGAGTATCTGGAAGTGCTTGCTTTTCCAATCATTATTTTCAAATCTCACTTCCTTTACCGTTCTCTTAATATTATCTCCAACAGGGATAGTAAGCCATTTCGTACCATCCTCGGTTTTTATCTTATTCCTGTTTCTCCAGTCTCCGGTAGTGTATTGAACATCATCATAAAAAACAAATTCATCAGCACTATTGATTAAATCAAAATATCCTTTCCATGGAATATAATTTGACTGAAGAATGACTACAGTCTTTTTCATCTCATTCTCCAGATTTTTCCCTGACAACATAGGCAGGTTTTAATTCGACACCGTTAATGATCCTTATCAGATATTCTCCAACTATGCCAATTGAGAAAAGCATAAGCCCTCCAATAAATAAAGTTACTGTTACTAAAGACGCATATCCTGGAACAGGTATGCCTACTGTAAGTTTTTTAATAAAATAAATGAATGCAAGAAGGAAACTGAAAAAAGATATGGAGATACCAGCATATGCAATAAGTTTCAGTAAAAAGCTACTGTTATTAAAAAGCATATTGGCAAAGGTCGCAAACATTTTTTTCAGTGTAAATCCTGATTGATCGTAAGGTCTTTTCGCATGACGAACATTTACATTCTTTACATCTTTGGTAACATAAAACAGCAAAGCACTTACCGATGGATTGGGAGTTTTAATTTGCAAAAAGGCTTTCACAACTTCAGCTTTTATAAGCTTGAAAGGACTATTCCTGATATGCCTGGGTTTACCCAGCAGCTTTGCTTCAAACCAGTTATTAACTCTGCTGAAAATCCTTTTACTTATGCTGTGTTCCTTTTTCTCAAACCTGCCAATAACTACATCATGAGCATTCAGTGCTGCAAGAGATGGAATATCTTCCGGAAAATGCTGAAGGTCATCATCTATTGTAATAATGTAACGACCTTTCGCATTATTGAATCCACAAAGCAAAGCACCCTGTTTGCCAAAATTCCTCATTAGGCGGATGCTTGTAACTTCTATATATTTTTTTGAAAGACCATCAAGAAAGGGCCATGTTAATTCATTTTCAGAGCCATCATCAATAAAAATAAGCTCGTATGTTTCCTTCATTTCATTTTTGAAAACAGCATCAATTCTGTCTCTCAGCTCTACAAGGGAATGAGAGCTGTTAAATACTGGTACAACAACAGAATAACTAATTTCAGATGAAATCATATTAAAACATTACACAACTGTCAGCTAAGAAATACTTCATCAGAAGCACAGATAAAACTATTATTAAGTAAAGACTCTTTGTTGTATTCAAATCTCTTTTTATCCAGATTTACAACAACTCCACCACTTGCTTCCACGATAGCCTGACCTGCTGCAGTATCCCACTCCATAGTCGGACCATGGCGATAATAAAGATCAGCGCTTCCTTCCGCAAGCAGACAGAACTTCAATGAACTTCCTTTGGAAATTCTTTCTGCCACATTAAATTTTGAGAAAAAATCTTCTTCCTCTTTTGCAGCATGTGAGCGGCTTCCGACACCTATAAGAGCTGTTTTTCTGTCGCTTACTTTTATTGGAAACGTTTTTCCATTACTAATTTTAAAACTTCCTTTTCCAATCTGGCCAAAATACATTTCATCCAAAGCAGGAGCATAAATAACACCAGCTACGGGATAACCATTTACGATAAGTCCTATGTTTACAGTGAATTCACCGTTTCTCTTGATGAATTCTTTGGTTCCATCAAGCGGATCTACAAGCCAGAAAATTGACCAGTTTTTCCTTACATCGTATGATACTTCTTTTTCTTCTTCAGAAATGATGGGAATCTGTGGTGTAAGACTTTTTAGACCAGCAACTATAAAATCATTAGATTTTTTGTCAGCAAGTGTTAATGGTGAATTATCAGCTTTGGTATCAATAAGGTCGGTAAAGTCAGGCAAACTATAGACTTCCATAATGAGTTTACCTGCCCTAAGGGCTATTTCTTGAACCTTATCAAAATTAATTTCAGGCAGTTGCATGAATCCACTTTTTATTGAATTTCAAATTTAGATAATTTTGGTCATTCTCTCTTTTTTTTACTGAAAATGTAGTAATTTTACAGATTAAAATTTCTTTACATCCATTGGAAAATATTCATCCTATATTCGATAGAATTCTTAAACGGGAAGATAAGGAAACGATTCTGCAGCAAAAATCTGTTGTGATCTGGATGGTGGGTCTTTCTGGTTCCGGGAAAAGTACTTTAGCGAAAGCCATTGAACAAGAACTACATAAAAACGGATTCCTGACACAATTGCTGGATGGAGACAATTTAAGGACAGGAATAAATAACAATCTTGGATTTTCAGAAGCTGACAGAATAGAAAATATCAGAAGAGCGGCAGAGGTTTCAAAATTATTTCTCAACTGCGGGGTTATAACTATCTGTTCTTTAATAAGTCCGACAGAAGAGATCCGTAATATGGCCAAAAATATTATCGGAGCTGAAGATTATTTCGAATTATATGTGAACTGTCCATTTGAGATATGTGAGCAAAGAGATGTGAAGGGACTGTATCGAAAAGCCAGAAATGGAGAGTTAAAAAATTTCACCGGATTGGATTCACCTTTTGAAGAGCCGCAGAATCCTAGCCTGGAAGTAAGGACCGATCTTAAACCTTTGGATATGTGCAAAGAAGAGATCTTAACGGCAGTTTTCAAAAAGATAAAAATAAATTAACCTTAAAATTGTAATAGTGAAGCCATATTGGCTTTTCAAACCTTATAACCTATGATTTCCTACAATTTAAGTCACCTGAAACAGCTTGAGGCGGAAGCGATATTCATCATGAGAGAAGTGGCCGCACAGTTCGAGAGACCTGCATTACTTTTTTCGGGAGGAAAAGACTCTATTGTGATGGTAAGACTTGCTCAGAAAGCATTCTGGCCTGCAAAACTGCCATTCCCATTGATGCATATTGATACAGGGCACAACTTTCAGGAAGCTCTGGACTTCAGAGATGATCTTGTGAAAAAAGTTGGAGCAAGACTTATTGTCAGAAATGTACAGGACTCAATAAATCAGGGAAGAGCTGTTGAGGAAAAAGGACCAAACCCAAGCAGAAATGGTCTTCAGACCATCACACTTCTTGATGCTATTGAAGAATTTAAGTTTGATGCCTGCTTTGGTGGCGCCAGAAGAGATGAAGAAAAAGCAAGAGCGAAAGAGCGCTTTTTCTCTCACAGAGACGAGTTTGGTCAGTGGGACCCTAAAAACCAAAGACCAGAACTATGGAATCTCTTCAATGGCAGAAAGAGCCAGGGAGAGCACTTCAGAATATTCCCTTTAAGTAACTGGACTGAAATGGACGTATGGCAATATATAGCCATGGAAAAACTTGAAATTCCAACGATTTATTTTTCTCATAAAAGAACCATTGTTGACAGAAACGGAATGCTTTTAGCAAAATCTGACTATATCACTCTTTTAAAAGGTGAACATTATGAAGAGAGAACTATCAGATTCAGAACTGTTGGCGATATGACTTGTACAGGAGCAGTTGAATCAGAAGCTTCCACACTTGATGAAATCATCCAGGAGGTTGCTGCCGCACGTCAGACTGAGCGTGGCACCAGGGCTGATGACAAAAGATCAGAAGCTGCAATGGAAGACAGAAAGAAACAAGGATATTTTTAACAAATCAATTTCAAGACGTACAATTTTAAAACAGTTAGCCGACTGAAATTATAACAGCCTTAAAGCAATGACTGAAACACAAACTAAAAATAGCTATCTTGAAATGGACCTTCTAAGGTTCACCACAGCGGGAAGTGTAGACGATGGAAAAAGTACCCTGATAGGAAGACTGCTTTACGATTCTAAATCTATCTTTGAAGATCAGCTGGAAGCCATTGAAAGAACCAGTGAGCAAAGAGGAGACGGTTATGTTAACCTTGCACTACTTACTGACGGACTAAGAGCTGAAAGAGAACAAGGTATTACCATAGATGTGGCTTACAGATATTTTGCCACTCCAAAAAGAAAATTCATTATCGCTGATACCCCAGGCCATATTCAGTACACCAGAAACATGGTAACAGGAGCTTCTACAGCGAACCTTGCCATCGTCCTGGTTGATGCCAGACATGGTGTTGTAGAGCAGACCTGCAGACATGCATTTATTGCATCTTTGCTTCAGATAAAACATATTATCATCTGCGTTAACAAGATGGATCTTGTTGACTATAAAGAAGAAGTTTTCGAAAAAATCAAGCAGCAGTTTTCTGACTTCTCTTCAAAATTATCTGTACCTGATATCCGTTACATCCCTATCTCTGCTTTGCATGGAGATAACGTAGTGGATGAATCTGAAAACATGCCTTGGTATAAAGGAGGAACACTTCTTTATACATTGGAAAATGTAAATATCAATTCAGACCTTAATTATGTTGATTCAAGATTCCCTGTACAGTGGGTAATTCGTCCATTGAGCGAGGAGTATCACGACTTCAGAGGTTATGCAGGAAGAGTTGAAGGTGGAATTTTCAAACCAGGAGATGAAGTGGTTGCGCTTCCTTCAGGATTTACTTCAAAAATTAAGTCTATTGAAACTATTGACGGAAAACTAGAAGAAGCCTTCCCTCCAATGTCAGTAACAATAACACTTGAAGATGATATTGATATCAGTCGGGGAGACATGATTGTGAAACCGAACAATCAGCCTACCTCAGGACAGGATGTTGAATTGATGATCTGCTGGTTAAACGATAAAAAGTTAAACCCGGCTGCAAAATATATTATCAGACATACTTCAAGAGAAGCTAAATGTGTTGTAAAAGATGTTCGTTACAAAGTTAATATCAATACTCTGCACAAAATAGAAGATGATAAAACTATCGGACTTAATGATATAGGAAGAATCCTTATAAGAACTACCAATCCTTTGTTCTTCGATAGCTATAAAAATAACAGATCTACAGGAAGCGTAATACTTGTTGACGAGTTTACCAATGAAACTGTAGGTGCAGGAATGATTATTTAAGAATCATTAGTTTTAAAAATATCAAAAAAAGCGAAGAAGTATCTTCGCTTTTTTTGATATTAAAAAACCATCACAAATCCTTTGTCTATCAACTTTAAACTTTTTACTTTTAATTTTTAACCTTTCACCTTACATTTTTTCATACATCTGAACCATAGCACACAAGGATTATGTTGAGGGTTTATAAATAATTCAGGCGAAGAATCACGGCCTGATCAACCTTAAATATCCTCTATGTTTTCAAACCTTTTAAGAAAAGGAAGAAGAATCATTCCTTATTCACTTGCAATAACGCTTCTATTTTCAGCTTGCAAAAAGGAAAAAGAAGTGGAACCGACTACACAAACGCCAGCTAAACCAACAACACCTCCGTCAAACGACAACAAAGACGAATGCCTTACAGCATCCGCGTTGAACAACGGAGAAGTAATTCCAGGCCAGTACATAGTCAAATATGCTGAGACAGGTGAAAAACTGGGCACTAGAGCTTTTCACAAAGTACTAAGGGCAAACAGAATTGATCCGGAAAAGATACTTCGAACTTTTGATGGCAATCTTAAAGGCGTAGCTATTAAGCTTGAATCCAGTGAAGTTGAAAACTTAAAAAAGGATCCTAATATTGAATTGATTGAGCAAGACAAAATTGTATCTATCAGCGATTGCCCTGCCCGTGTGGAATATCAGGCACCAGGCTGGGGGGCCAATAGAGTGGGACATACTGAAGGATCCGGAAAGTATGTCTGGGTTATAGATACAGGAGTTGATTTAAGCCACCCTGATCTGGTAGTAGATGCTTATAAATCAAAATCTTTTATTTCCGGAACAACTGTTAATGATGATCATGGACATGGGACGCACGTTGCCGGCATCATCGCAGCTAAAGACAATGGGTTCGGAATTGTCGGAGTTGCTTCAGGTGCTACTGTAATTGCTTTAAAATCTATGGATGCACAGGGCAAAGGAAGTATTTCAAATATTATTGCAGCAGTTCAGTATATTGAGAAGAATGGGAAAGCCGGTGATGTAATTAATATGAGTTTAGGAGGAGGGTACTCTCCTTCTCTTGACAAAGAAGTGCTTAATGCTGCAAATAAAGGATTCGTATTTTCAGTAGCAGCAGGCAACTCAGCCATCAGTGCAGACAGCTCTTCACCTGCTAAAGTGAATCATCCAAATATTTTTACAGTTTCAGCAATGGATTCAACGGATACATATGCATCATTCTCCAATTATGGAAAAAGTGTGGACTACTGTGCCCCTGGAGTAAAAATTGTTTCTACCTATAAGAATGGAGGATATGCAACGATAAGCGGGACTTCAATGGCAGCCCCTCATATGGCAGGAATTCTTTTGATGCGCGGAAAAAACTTTAAGAAAGATGGTTTTGTAAAAAATGATCCGGACGGATCAGCAGATCCGATACCGCATTTGTAGAGTTAAAAGTTGAAAGCTTAAAGTTTAAAATAATCACATTGAGAAACTGGCTGGTTTTCGCTTAAAAACAACAATTGATCTTAAAGTAAAATGAACTTAGAAATAATATCGAGTTCATTTTACTTTAAACTTTCGACTTTTAACTTATCACTTTTTATAAATCAATGCTACTGCAAAAGCATTCGCTCCTTCTTCCCTGCCTATGTATCCTAACTTTTCATTAGTTGTTGCTTTGATAGATATATCTTCCTGAGGAATATTCATTGCTTCAGAAAGGACTTCCTGCATTTTAGGAATATGTGGATTAATTTTAGGTTTTTCCATGGAGAGGCTGGCATCTATATTACTAATCTCCCACCCCTTTTCTCTTATCAGTCTGCATACTTCCTTGAGAAGAATTTTACTATCTGCTCCCTTCCACCGTGGATCTGTATTGGGGAAATGAAAGCCAATATCTCTCATATTGGCAGCCCCCAGTATTGCATCGCAAATTGCATGAATTAATACATCTGCATCACTATGGCCAAGCAAACCCAACTTAGCTTCTATCTTTACACCTCCCAGCCAAAGATCACGTCCTTCTGCAAGCTGGTGTACATCATACCCAAATCCAACTTTAATTTTCATTTAATTTTGATTTTGCTCTATAATAAAGAGTACTGCTATTTTCAATCCTGAATATCCTTTTAGCAGCTGCTATAATCGACTCCTTGGTAACATTCTGAATCATTTCGGATTCTTTATTTACAATTTCCGGATCTCCTAAAAACGCTGCATATGCAAGATTCATTGAGCGGTTAAGCAATTCAACTTCACCGAATAATACAGATGCTTCAGATTGATTTTTCACTTTTGTTACTTCATCATCAGAAATATTGCCTGCTACAAGCTCATCAATTACTTTCTGTACTTCTGCCTCAGCAAGTTCCAATGTATAACTACCGTTGATCTTTCCCTCGATAATAATCAATCCCGGATCTGCCGTGCCAGATACATGAGCGGATATAGAGCTGAATATCTCTTTTTCTTTTACAAGTTTATCATAAAGCCTTGACGACTTTCCCCTCCCGAGAATATCACTCAAAAGATCATAGGAATAATACTCCGGATCTTTCCTTCCAGGCATGTGGTAGACTTTATAGAGAGCATCCAAAGGCACATCAGCAATCACTTCCTGTCTTCTTTCTTCCTTTTGAACAGGCTCAACCGGCAGATTTCTCAAATAAGGTTTTCCTGCAGGTATAGGTCCAAACCATTTTTCCGTCAATGCTTTTGCATAATCGAAAGTAATATCACCTGCAATAACAAGAATAGCATTATTCGGAATGTAAAACTTATAGAAAAAATCTCTCACGTCCTGCATTTCTGCACTTTCGATGTGACTGATTTCTTTACCTATAGTTGCCCACTTATAAGGATGTTCTTTGTAAACAAGAGGTCTTAACTTTAACCAAACATCTCCATATGGCTGGTTTAAATATCGTTGCTTAAACTCCTCAATCACCACACTTTTCTGAATGTCCAGTGTCTTCTGATCAAATGAAAGAGAAAGCATTCTGTCGGATTCCAGCCAGAAGGCAGTTTCAATGTTTACTGAAGGAATTGTAATGTAATAGTTCGTGATATCAGTTGATGTGAAGGCGTTATTTTCTCCTCCCGCCCTTTCCAGGGGCTCGTCATAGGAAGGAATATTAACTGAGCCACCGAACATCAAATGCTCAAATAAGTGAGCAAACCCTGTTTTTTCTTCCGACTCATCCTTTGAGCCCACATTATACAATATATTAATTACAGCCAGAGGACTGGATGAATCTTCATGCACAAAAACCTTCAATCCATTTTCCAACACAAAACTCTTATATTCTATCATCTCACACTCCTGATTTTAAACAATAACCCTCTTTAATCATTAATGATCATATTTGGGGACGAAAAATAAAAAAACCTTCCCATTTAATAACAGGAAAATTACGAATACTTTATTTTTGCTAATCTACTTTTTAAAAATATGAATTTCAATAGGAAATTATATTCCGACGATTTACTGAAAAGCCTTTATTCAGGGCTTTTGAAACCAAGGCTTATAGAAGAAAAAATGCTTATTCTACTGAGGCAGAATGAAATAAGCAAATGGTTTTCAGGGATTGGCCAGGAAGCCATAGCCGTTGGTGCTGCCATGGCGATGGAAAAGGATGAATATATTCTTCCTCTTCACAGAAATCTTGGAATCTTCACCTCGAGAGAAGTGCCTTTGTTCAGACTATTTTCCCAATTTCAGGGAAAACTTTCCGGATTTACTAAAGGCAGGGATCGTTCCTTTCACTTTGGCTCAAAAGAGCATCATATCGTTGGAATGATTTCACATCTTGGCCCTCAGCTTGCTGTGGCTGATGGTATTGCACTTGCTGACCTGCTTGAAAATAAAAATAAAGCTACTCTTGTATTTAGCGGAGACGGGGGAACCAGCGAGGGAGACTTTCATGAAGCTCTGAATGTTGCTGCTGTCTGGAACCTGCCTGTAATTTTTATGATCGAAAATAATGGCTATGGTTTATCAACTCCCAACAACGAGCAGTTCAGGTTCAAAAGCTTCACAGATAAAGGCCCGGCTTATGGCATTGATGCTCTGCAAATTGATGGGAATAACATCCTTGAAGTATATGATGCTGTAAAAACAGCAGCTGCGAGTATACGCCAAAAACCTCGTCCCATCCTTGTCGAAGCTCTCACTTTCAGAATGAGAGGCCACGAAGAAGCTTCCGGAACTAAGTATGTTCCCCAGGAACTTTTCGAAAAATGGTCACAAAAAGATCCCGTAGACAACTACGAAAAATACCTTCTTGACCAGAAAGTTATAACCTATTCTGAATTACAGGAGATCAGGAAGGACATAAAAAAAGAAATTGATGAAGCATGGACTCAGGTTGCAAAAGCACCAACCGTAATCGCTGATACTTCTTTTGAACTGGGTGATGTCTATGCACCCTTTAACCAGATTATGATCAAGGCTTCATCAGAAAAAAAGGTGAAGAGACGATATGTTGATGCAATCTCCGACAGCATCAGGGAAAGCATGGAAAAGTACCCGAAACTGGTGCTCATGGGACAAGATGTGGCAGAATATGGAGGTGTATTTAAGGTTACAGAAGGACTGGTTGAAAAATTCGGAAAAAAGAGAATCATCAACACTCCTCTTTGCGAATCAGCGGTCCTTGGTGCAGCATTAGGCTTGTCAATCAACAATTACAAAGCCATTGTAGAAATGCAATTTGCGGACTTTGTAACCAGCGGCTTTAATCAGATTGTCAATAATTTTGCAAAAATTCATTACCGTTGGGGACAAAATGCAGATGTTGTAGTAAGAATGCCTACAGGAGCAGGCACTGCAGCGGGACCCTTTCATTCTCAATCTAATGAAGCCTGGTTTGTTCATACTCCCGGACTTAAAGTAGTTTTTCCATCTTCACCTTATGATGCAAAAGGTCTTCTTAATGCATCTATTGAAGATCCCAATCCCGTGCTTTTCTTTGAACACAAATTCCTGTATCGATCTGTTTCAGAAGAGATACCGGACAGTTATTATACCGAGCCGATAGGCAAAGCCAGAATGGTAACTGAGGGAACTGATATATCCATTATTACCTATGGACTTCCAGTGATTTGGGCGAAAGAAATTGTGGCAAACCTGGGAAATTATTCTGCAGATCTAATAGATTTAAGAACATTATTACCTTGGGACAAGGAAACGGTAGAAAACAGCGTTAAGAAAACCGGACGGGCAATTGTCATAACTGAGGATACACTTACTGGCAGTATTGCTTCAGAAATTGCAGCTTATATTGGAGAAAAATGTTTCCAATACCTGGATGCTCCAGTGGCAAGGGTCGGTAGTCTGGACACTCCGGTTCCATTTTCCCCGGCTTTGGAAGAAAACTTTCTGCCTAAAAAACGTATGAAAGAGAAGATCCAAGAACTACTTCTTTACTAAAAATGCTAAAGGGTTGCTTTTGAAAGATTTGATTCTTACTTTAGTTTTCTTTATTTTATCCTATAATTAAATGGTGAAAAAATTACATTATTTCTCGTTAATAGTACTTTTTGTAGGTTTAATCCTTGGAACAGGATGCAGGAAAAAGGACTATCCATGCCCAGGTTTGGGTAAAAACAACGAGGCCGATTTCAGCATGTTTAATGAAAGCGGAGAAGTGAAAGATCCTAGGCTTGCCAAAAAGAAAAGAGGCAGAATAGATAAGAATACTGGTCTTGTAAACAAGAAAAAGCATAAGAGACTTAACGCTCCAAGGAAAACGCATATTTAAATCATCTGACCTTGAATTTAATCCGCTCAAACATTATCCAGAAATATTCAAACAGGTACCTTTTAACTTGCCTGTTTTCTTTGTTGTTTGCCTACAGCACGCCCCAAATGACATATTCACAGAATTCGGATGGGGGCCCAACTGTTAAAGTAAAACAAAGAACAGGAAAGGCAGATAAACAATCGCTAAAGAAATCTACCAAATCTAAAGCCCCAGAATCCAGAGAACAAGGTCCGAAAAGTGGAAATGGGACAGTAAAGGCGAGAGACGGGGGCAAACGTACTTCACAAAATATTAATAAAGGTTCCGGAGGAGATGCCAAACCGACTGAGTCCAGGCAACAGGCTCCCAGGAGCGGAGATGGAACTGTAAAAGCGAGAGATGGAGGAAAAAGGACTTCACAGAACATAAGTAAAGGATCAGGAGGAGATTTAAAACCAACTGAATCCAGACAGCAAGCTCCCAGAAACACAGCGGGTACAACCGTTATAATTAATGACAAAAAGGACCGAAAGCTGAACAAACAAATGGCTAAATACCAGGGGGACTTAGCTCAGCCAGAATCAAGGATGAAACCTCCTGTTCATGATAACTATGTTGTAGTAAATCATAAAAAGGAGCGTAAGCTTAGCAAACAAATGGCTAAATATCAGGGGGATATTGTTCCAGGAGAGTCCAGAATGCAAGGACCTAGGAACTCTGATGGTTTAGTGGAAGTAAGAGAAATCGACAGAAAACAGGGAAAGCAAATTGCCAATTATAAAGGAGATCTTGCCAACAATTTTCTTGAGAAGCGCACAGCCATGCGTGTAGAGAAGAGCAGACAGTTGGCAAACTATAAAGGCGACATCTTAGTTAGATCTTTAAACCAGAAGGCGAGAAAAATAAGGAAGAAGCAAAAGGATATTGCTAACTACCAGGGAGACATTGTTGTAAGAGGAAAGAAAAAGGGAATGCATCCAAGCTCTGTATATAGAGGTGGCAAGGTTAAAAATTCATACCAGGCCAAAGAAAGATACAGAAAACGTATGTTGAAGAAATATGGAAGAAACAGCGGCGTTGAGGATGCAAATTATATGAAGAAAAAGGATAGAAAACCTAGACACGATAAAAAAGAAGCTGAAATTTGGTATTAATTATGGAATGGCAGGAGTTAAAAGAAGAGCAGCAACTAAACCATATTAAGGATTTATCCTCCGGGGAACCTGTGGTAATTTTCAAGCATAGTACCAGATGTTCAATAAGCTCAACAGCTTTGAATCGCCTTGAAAGATCCTGGAAACCAGAGGAAGTAAACGGGATTAAACCTTTTTATCTCGACTTGTTATCCTTTAGAAACATTTCTAATAAAATTGAAGATGTATTTAAAGTAAGGCATGAATCACCGCAACTGTTAATTATTAAAAATGGCAATTGTGTTTATCATGCCTCACATATGGGAATAAATTACGAGGAAATTAAAAAACAGCTTTCGGCTTAGTAATTGAAAGTAACTATCTGTTTAATAGCAGGATCTAAGCTTAATGCAACCGGGCAGGTATGGGCGGCGTGTTCAAGTTTCTTTCTGAATTCTTCGCTCAGGCTTAAGCCGGCAGGGAAAGTAAAGTTTACATGAATTTCGGAAATCTTTCTCGGATTAGCAGTCATAACCTTGGTTACCTCCGCTTCCACTCCGTCAATTAGCTGGTTTTCCTTTCTTGCAGTAATTCCCATGATAGTCATCATGCAACTGCAAAGCGCAGCAGAAACCAAATCTGTGGGTGAAAAAGCCTCCCCTTTTCCGTTATTGTCAAGAGGAGCATCAGTAATAATTGTATTACCAGACTTCAGATGAACCGCTTCGGTTCTCAAATCTCCCAGATATTTATTTTTTATTGAAAACATCAGACCAAAAACTTGATTTTTAAGTTAAGTTTAAAATTAGAAAATTAATTAAAATGAAATTTATAAAGGTAGTTTTTTATATCCTAATGCTTGTTTCTATTAGTCTTTCAGAAACAAAGGCTCAGGTGCTGGAACCACCCTATAAAAGGGAATTTCTTATAGGCTTGAATTTTAATACCAATGCCGGATTTATAGGTGGATTAAACGGAAAATTTTCGAGATTAAAAAAGAACAATATTTACGAAACATTCGGTGTAGAAATTGTAAATGTAAAACATCCGAAAGAGGCTAAATATGCAAGTTCGAATGGTAGTCCTTATGTACAGCAAAAGAAAAATTATCTTTTTCCGGTGAGATTACAATATGGCAGAACTATAATTTTATTCCATAAAGCCCCTGAAGAAGGTGTGCAGGTTGACGCAGTTTTCTCAGGAGGCCTTACGCTTGGGATCCTTAAGCCATATACCATTGAGTATGATTATGATTCATACACTGCGATAGAGCCCTATGACCCTGAGAAGCATACAAATACTAATAAAATTCTGGGCACAGGTGGAATCTTCTCAGGGTTTGATCAAATGAAAATAGTTCCGGGATTGAATGTGAAAGCAGGGATCAGCTTTGAATTCGGAAGTTTTACCAGCAATGTATCCGGCCTTGAAATAGGAACTTTAATAGAGGCTTATCCTCAGAAAATGATAATCCTTGACGACATCAATCACTCCTATCAAAATAAATCTGTTTTTACCTCATTATACGTGACAATATTTTACGGAAGAAGGAAATAATTTCCTTTTTCCAAATTAATTGATTATCTGCATTGTTAGGGAGAAGCCGGTCCGCGCTTAGGATTTGGTCAAAATCTTTCTTATTTTTCGTAAATTTCAAATAGTAATAGAATGGCCGAAGAAGTTGTAAACAACTCAGAAACAACGAGAAAAAGCAAACCTGATTGGTTAAGGGTAAAGCTTCCTGTTGGAAAAGAGTATGCAAAAGTAAGACAGCTTGTTGATGATCATAAACTTCATACAATCTGTCAGAGTGGGAATTGCCCGAATATGGGCGAATGCTGGGGGGCAGGAACGGCCACGTTTATGATCCTTGGTAATGTTTGTACCAGAAGTTGTTCTTTCTGTGCCGTAGCAACAGGAAGACCTACCGAATATGACACCGATGAGCCAAGAAGGGTTGCAGAAGCAGTTAAACTGATGACTGTAAAGCATTGTGTGATCACATCAGTTAACAGAGATGAGCTTAAAGATCGCGGAGCTGAGGTCTGGTATCAGACAGTAAGAGCCATCAAAGAAGTTTCTCCTCAGACAACCATTGAAACACTTATTCCGGACGTGAAAGGAAACTGGGATGCATTGGAAAGAATGATCAGTGCAGGTCAGGAAGTCGTATCGCATAACATGGAAACTGTAAAGAGGCTTTACAGACTTGTAAGACCCCAAGCCAAATATGAAAGAAGCCTAGAACAGATTCAAAGAATAAAGAACTTCGGAAAAAGAACCAAATCCGGGATCATGCTGGGATTAGGTGAAACTGAAAAAGAGGTTTACGAGGCAATGGATGATCTTCTTGCTCATGGACTGGATGTGTTAACATTGGGTCAATATCTTCAGCCTACCAAGATGCACCTGGGTGTAGTGAACTTCATTCATCCCGATCAATTCAAAAAATATAAAGAAGTAGGTCTTCAAAAAGGATTTAATTATGTTGAATCCGGACCATTGGTAAGATCGTCTTATCATGCAGAAAGACATATCTGATGATTGTTTTAAATGAATGTTGCTTTGCTTTTAAATTTGCAAATCAACATTCATTTTCCTTTAGATCCCTGAAAATAGCTCTTCTTATTTAAAAAAGCCTCCGATTTTTTCTGTAATAGAACCTACTCCACCTATTCCGAACTTTTTCAGTAAATCTCCACTATCTTTTGCCTGTCCACCTTCAGTGGAAAACTTATCCAACAGAAATGGCACTACGGAATTTCCAATGGATTGAGCTTTGGCTTCATCAATGCCCAATTTGGAAGCTAATGAAGGAACAAATTTCTTCATGATGGAATTAGAGAAATTCTGCTTCCCTTCCGGATCACTTTTACCGTTAAATAAGTTCAAGAGTTGATTAACATTTCCTGAAGAGGCCATACTTTTTAAACCTCCATTAAAAGATTCTCCAGCTACTTCCATAGTTTTATCGATCTGCTGTGAATTCAGTTGTTCTTTTTGCTGAAGAACTGGTCCCAAATTGTCTTTGGCGATCTTTAAAATCTGATCTATCATATACTTTGCTTTTTATTTCTCCTATCAAAACCTCAGTGTTCTTCAATAGGTTCTGGAGAGAGGGTTCTATAAAAGAAGACACAACCTAAATGCAAAAAGGGGCTAGCCTTTTTCCGGCAGCCCCTTTTTGGTTCCTTATAAAACTTAACTAAAGTGAACTTATAATTTCATTACTAATTCTTTATAACTCTGGTTGTGTAAACCTGACCTTCGTAAAAAACAGTAACAATATAAATTCCAACAGCAAGTCCTTTTCCTATTGGAAGCAACTGCCCTTCAAACGGAGTAGAATAAGAAGTCACAGGTTTTCCATATACATCTGTGATATTTACATTAGCTTCAGCATTGCCGCTTCCTGCGAACGGGATATATACCAGTGTTTCATCATTAAATGGATTCGGACCTGCAATAGTCATTTCCTGATTCGCTGCTACTGCTGCAGAAGGCATTGCAATTTCTTCACAAACAGAAATATTTTTGATGAAATTAGTTGTTTTAGCATTAGGCTGACCTGTCCAGTTTAGCTTCACAACTAAGTAATAGCTTCCTGTAGAAAGTGCGTTAAAAGTTACTGACTGCTTTTCAAAATCAGCAGAGTTAAACGTACCTGTAATTGAAGTTAAAGGCTGAGCATTTACCGGACCATTCCACTCAATAGATTTACCGAATCCAGTTTCTATAGAAGCAACTTTATTTGATCCATTATCTTTAAAGTCAAATGAAATGGTATACGCTTTTCCTGCTTCTACAGAATATTTTCTTCCACTTTCAATCACATAAAGGTACGATTGCCCCCATGCTCTCTGAGTTATTTGAAGTGCACCATCAACATTACTTAAACCTGCTCCGCTATACTGATCTGCAAAGGAATTTCTTACTACAAATTTTGAAGCGTCTGGAGTTGCTGTAAGCTGACATTCTGTTCCTGTTGAATCTGAAGGTTTCTTTACAGGAATAAACTCAACATAATTCAGATTAAACTCTGCTGAATCCATTACTATTTTCATGATCTGCACACCTGCTGTTAGCTGGATGTTTGGAATCTTAACCGTTGCATACTTCTGCCAGTCGCCTGTGTTCGGAACTATTACCGGTCCAGAAATATCAACGCCATTCATTTCTATATGAAGGACCTTGCCTGTATTCGGAGAACCTACACGCACGCCAAGTTCATAAGTACCTGTTGAAGCTACTTCCACAGTGTAATTTAACCACTCACCGATATCCATAAAGCCGATATCATATCCACCTTCTGCACATTTTTCAATGTCTACAAAATCGTCTCTGTATTCACCGCCTTTGTTGTCCTGAGTATCATCATAGTAGGCTATATTCAACCCTCCTAAATCATAGTCTTCTGCTTCTATTCTGCCTGGGATAAGTGCAGGACTGCCATGGTATGGAGTAGAAACTGTTGGGTTTGGTGTTGAGACGCTCTTGAATTCAACATAATTCAAATTAAACTCTGCTGAATCCATTACTATTTTCATTACCTGCACACCTGCTGTTAGCTGGATATTTGGAATCTTAACCGTTGCATACTTCTGCCAGTCACCTGTGTTTGGCACTATTACCGGGCCAGAAATATCAACGCCATTCATTTCTATATGAAGGACCTTGCCTGTATTCGGTGAACCTACACGTACTCCAAGTTCATAAGTACCTGTTGAATCTACTTGTACTGTGTAATTTAACCACTCACCGATATCCATATAGCCGATATCATATCCACCTTCTGCGCATTTTTCAATGTCTACAAAATCGTCTCTGTATGCACCGCCTTTGTTATCCTGAGTGTCGTCATAGTAGGCTACATTCAAACCTCCTAAATCATAGTCTTCTGCTTCTATCCTGCCAGGGATAACTGCCGGAATTCCATGGTATGGAGTAGAAACTATCGGATGAGTTGATACTCTCTTGAACTCAACATAATTCAAATTAAACTCTGCTGAATCCATGACGATTTTCATGATCTTAACACCTGCTGTAAGCTGGATGTTCGGAATTATAACGGTTTCATACTTCTGCCAGTCACCTGTGTTCGGTATAGTTACCGGACCAGAAATATCTAAGCCATCCATCTCTATATGAAGGACCTTGCCTGTATTCGGTGAACCTACACGCACTCCAAGTTCATATGTACCTGTTGAATCTACTTGTACTGTGTAATTTAACCACTCACCGATATCCATAAAACCGATGTCATAGCCACCTTCTGCACATTTTTCGATGTCTACAAAATCGGCTCTGTATTCTCCGCCTTTGTTATCCTGGGTATCATCATAGTAGGCGATATCCAAGCCACCAAGGTCATAATCTTCTGCTTCGATTCTGCCCGGAATGATCGCAGGGCTTCCATGATATGGAGTAGAAACTGTTGGGTTTGGTGCTGATACTTTCTTGAACTCAACATAATTCAAATTAAACTCTGCTGAATCCATGACTATTTTCATGATCTTCACACCAGCTGTAAGCTGGATGTTTGGAATCTTAACCGTTGCATACTTCTGCCAGTCACCTGTGTTCGGAACAGTTACAGGACCAGAAATATCTAAGCCATCCATCTCTATATGAAGGACCTTGCCTGTATTCGGTGAACCTACACGCACTCCAAGTTCATAAGTACCTGTTGAATCTACTTGTACTGTGTAATTTAACCACTCACCGATATCCATAAAACCGATGTCATAGCCATCTTCTGCACATTTTTCAATGTCTACAAAATCGTCTCTGTATGCACCGCCTTTGTTATCCTGAGTATCATCATAGTAGGCTACATTCAAACCTCCTAAATCATAGTCTTCTGCTTCGATTCTGCCCGGAATGATCGCAGGGCTTCCATGATATGGAGTAGAAACTGTCGGGTTTGGTGCTGATACTTTCTTGAACTCAACATAATTCAAATTAAACTCTGCTGAATCCATGGCTATTTTCATGATCTTCACACCAGCTGTAAGCTGGATGTTTGGAATCTTAACCGTTGCATACTTCTGCCAGTCACCTGTGTTCGGAACAGTTACAGGACCGGAAATATCAACGCCATCCATTTCTATATGAAGGACCTTGCCTGTATTCGGTGAACCTACACGCAATCCCAGTTCATAAGTACCTGATGAATCTACTTGTACTGTGTAATTTAACCACTCACCGATATCCATAAAACCAATGTCATAGCCACCTTCTGCACATTTTTCAATGTCTACAAAATCGTCTCTGTATGCACCGCCTTTGTTATCCTGAGTATCATCATAGTAGGCTACATTCAAACCTCCTAAATCATAGTCTTCTGCTTCGATTTTGCCCGGGATGATTGCAGGGCTTCCATGATATGGAGTAGAAACTGTTGGGTTTGGCACTGATATTTTTTTGAATTCAACATAATTCAAATTAAACTCTGCTGAATCCATTACTATTTTCATTGTCTGAATACCTGCTGTAAGCTCGATATTTGGAATCTTAACAGTTACATACTTCTGCCAGTCACCTGTGTTCGGAACAGTTACAGGACCGGAAATATCAACGCCATCCATTTCTATATGAAGGACCTTGCCTGTATTCGGTGAACCTACACGCACTCCAAGTTCATATGTACCTGTCTCTTTTACTTCAACAGTATAATCCAGCCATTCTCCGATATCCATAAATCCGATGTCGTAGCCACCTTCAGCACATTTTTCGATGTCTACATATTCCTCTTTTCTATACTGACCACCTTTGTTATCAGGAGTATCATCATAATATGCAAGATTAAGTCCGCCCTTGTCAAAATCTTCAGCTTCTATTCTTCCTGGAATTTCAGCAGGAGTGCCATGATAGGGCTCCTTTAAAGCATTTCTTTCATTCACTACAATAGTAATCGGATCTGAAATAGTGAAAAGTCCTGAATTATCAATAGCCTTAACAGTTATAGAATGAGTTCCAACCGGTGCATTGTTCCACAATAGAGAATAAGGCTCAAGCAGTTCCTGACCGATTTTCTCAGAACCATTGTAGTATTCTACTTTAGTTATAGTACCATCAGAATCAGATGCATCTGCATTGATAGTGATCACTTTTCCCTCCTGAAATGTCGAATTTGTAGAAGGTGAAGTAATCTTAACTACAGGCGGAATCCCTTGGGCTACTGAATGAACAGTAATAGTTACGTTTGAAGAGACAGATACAGCAGCTTCATTATCCGTAGCTTTTGCAGTAATAGTATAGGTACCGGCTACTGCATCTGCCCAATTGAAAGTATAAGGCAGTGCTGTTCTCTCTGCAATTTTTGTGGAACCATTAAACAATTCAACCTTTGCAATATTTCCATCTGGATCTGAAGCGTTTACTGAAACAACAATTGTTTCTCCTTCAGCAATTGAAGTATTGGCAGTTGGAGTTACTATTGAAACAACAGGTAAAAGATTAACTCTGTCACCAACCGTAAATGTCACTTCTGAAGAAGTTGCCGATGCTCCGCTTTGATTATAAGCTTTTGCAGTAATGGCATAACTTCCGGCAGGCACATCTGTCCATGTAATGCTATATGGACTGGAAAGATCTTCCCCGATTTTAATAGAGCCAAGATAAAACTCGACTTTGCTGATAGCTTCCTCAGAATCCGAAGCGTTTGCAGTTATCGTAACAGATTGACCTACTGCAAATGTCGCATTGGCTGCAGGAGATATCAGTGAAACTGTGGGTGATGAATTTGAACTTTGATTAACCGAGAGAAATGTCCCGTCCTTTGATACTGTGGAGCTTCTTGCATTCCAGGGTTGTCCCAGAATGGCAAGTGACAAAAAGAGTAAAACTTTTTTTTTCATTGTTGTTTTATGTTTTTTATGCGGTTTAAAAAAACAAATAAATTCTACCCCATGAAACCTGAACTACTCAGATTACGTAGGGCAACAGGAAACCAAAAATATAAATATTTTTATGAAAAGTTTAAATTAAATTACCCATGAACAAAAAAACTTTGGAAAATTACAATTGTTCATATTTTTTTTAATTTTATCCAATCTCAATGGATAAGTATTTACCATGTTATCAAAGCTTACTTCTTAAAGCATACCAATAAATCATCTCTGGAAAATCCAAATAAAAATTTACCACCTTGGATTGATGCACATGCACATTTGTCTCAGGTCTCCTTAGATTTGAAATGCAGGCAATTTAATTAAACTTGCATGGTCATAACATTTCAACATACAGCAAGATTTCTTATTCTATTTTTCAATGACTTACGTGCAAGAGGATAACCATTATTATTTTATACTCCTTTATTAATTTCAATAAAATAAATTAAACTGATGTTTTACTCATGAGGAATTTCTGTTGATGAAAACTAAAATCAGAAAAGAGCGAACAGTGGTTCAAGATCTCCTCTGGCATTTAAACATTGACATTCATGTAGATGCCTCACCAATATTACATACAAGATTGAAGGAACAGATTACAAATACAACTTATTATAAAATCAAGTTTTATCTTTTGAGAGAAGTCCTTTTACTCTCAAAGCCTTATTTGTTTTTCTCATGTAAGAATGACTTAAACAATTACGTCTCCGATAATTAATACATAGTGAATTAAGATTTTTCGCTAATGTAACTTCGTTACATTTCAAACAAATTAAAAATTAAATAAGGCACAAGGCCCACAATATAATGACCCAAAAGATATTATTATTAGTTGTTTTCTCATTGATTTTATCATCAAAGCTACTTGCCGAAAAAGTTAAAGGAAAAATCTTTTTTGAGAATGATACCATTGATGTAACTTTTGATATTCCGGTTGGTTACTTTTCTCTAGATATCAATTATGAAAGCCTTCAAGAGAAAATCAAATACATTGATTCTACCGGAAAGAAAAAAGTCCTCCGCCCTGAGGATGCAAAAGAAATAAGGTTCAAATATGAGTTTAAAAATGTCAGGATGTTATCCAGAGAAAATTCTCTCTTTTTAGGAAGACCTTTATCAAGAGGGTCTCATATATTTCTTAAACTTGAAATCGATGGTAGATTAAAGTTGTTTAAGTACTTCCATACGCAGAGAGGTGGCGGAGGATATAATTCAGTAACGGGAACTATGAGTAGCGGATTTGCATATAGTTCAGAGGGATTTATCCTTCAAAAAGAAAATTCTGAATTAAAAAAAATTAAAAGATTTAAAAAAGATATGCCTGAATATTTTAGCGATTGCCCAAAGCTCATAGAAAAGATAGAAAATAAAGAGTATCGTGAAAATGATATAGATCTGATTGTCAAGTTTTATAATTCATGGTGTAAATAGTTTTAGTCAATAAACTAAAAGGGAGGTTATCCAATGGACAACCTCCCTTTATTATCTCTATTCCTTTCTAAAGAAAGATCTAAACTGATCTATTGAACCACCTCTTCGTGTGAAGCATAGTCTTCAACCGGCAGGCAAGTACAAACAAGATTTCTATCACCATAAGCATTATCTATTCTGCTTACAGAAGGCCAGAACTTTCTCTGTCTGATCCATTCAATCGGGAATGCTGCTTTCTCTCTTGTATATGGCCTTGTCCAATTATCAGCCATGATGACCTCTGCTGTATGAGGAGCATGCTTAAGTACATTGTTGACTTTATCAGCTTTTCCGTTTTCTATTTCCCTGATTTCCTCTCTTATCTGAATCATTGCCTCACAGAATCTGTCTAGCTCTTCTTTAGACTCACTTTCTGTAGGTTCAATCATAAGTGTTCCTGGCACAGGGAATGAAACTGTCGGAGCATGGAAACCATAGTCCATCAGTCTTTTTGCAATATCCTCTACTTCAACTCCAACAGAGTGCTTAAACTCCCTGCAATCCAGAATAAATTCATGAGCACAACGACCTTTGGTGTTTGTATATAGAATCGGATAGAATTTCTCCAATCTAGCCTTTATATAATTTGCATTCAGAATAGCATGCTGAGTAGAGCTCTTTAAACCCTCAGCTCCCATCATTGCTATATAAGCATAAGAAATAGGTAATATACTTGCACTTCCCCAAGGAGCTGCGGAAACTGCATGAATAGCTTTTTCACCACCAGTTTTTACCAGAGGGTTTCCCGGAAGGAATGGTTTCAGATGAGCTGCCACTCCAATAGGACCTACACCAGGACCACCACCACCGTGCGGTATACAGAATGTCTTATGCAGATTCAAATGACATACATCTGCCCCGATACTGGCAGGACTGGTAAGACCAACCTGAGCATTCATATTTGCTCCATCCATATAAACCTGGCCACCTGCATCATGAATAATCTGGCAAATCTCTTTGATACCTTCTTCAAAAACACCATGTGTAGAAGGGTATGTTACCATCAATACACAAAGATTGTCTTTGTATTGCTCTGCTTTACTTCTTAAATCAGAAATATCAATATTTCCTTTATCATCACATTTCACCGTTACCACCTTCATACCGGCCATGACAGCAGTAGCTGGGTTTGTACCATGAGCAGAACTAGGAATAAGCGCAACGTTTCTGTGCGTTTCTCCTTTGTTTTGATAATAAGCTCTCACGACCATCAAGCCTGCATATTCTCCCTGGGCTCCTGAATTGGGCTGTAAGGAAACACCTGCAAAACCAGTAATTTCAGAAAGCCAGTTCTCAAGGTTTGTAAAGATCTTCCTATACCCTTCAGCCTGAGCCGCTGGGACAAATGGATGAATCTGACCGATTTTTTCCCAGGTTATGGGCATCATCTCCGCAGTAGCATTCAGCTTCATAGTACATGAACCCAATGAAATCATGGAATGAACTAATGAAAGGTCTTTATTTTCTAATCTCTTCAGATACCTCAGCATTTCGTGCTCAGAATAGTAAGAGTTGAAGACAGGATGTTGAAGGTAAGATGACGTTCTTTCCAATCCGGGGAAAGAAATATCAACGTCAACAGAAAGTTTTGATAAAATATCTTCAGCCTTTTTCCCTTTTACTTCTGCGAATACAGAGATAATATCTTTAAGAGCTGCAACGTCTACTGTTTCATCAAGCGTAATAAATGTGCTGGTTTCAGAATAACGAAAGTTGATTTCTTTTGCTTCTGCAGCCTTCTTTACAGCATCAGTCAAATTACCTGTTTCAATTTTCAGAGTATCGAAAAACAGTTTGTTTGATTGATTGAATCCTAAATCGGTGATGGAATTATTCAGAAGCTTAGTAAATCCTGCTACCTTAAACGCTATGTTTCTTAAACCTTGAGGCCCATGATAAACAGCATAGCTGCCCGCTATTACAGCAAGGAGCACCTGAGCAGTACAGATGTTTGAAGTTGCTTTTTCTCTTCTTATATGTTGCTCTCTTGTTTGCAAAGCCATACGGTAGGCATGCTTACCTTGAGCATCTACTGAAGCCCCGATTACTCTTCCTGGTATACTTCTTTTGAATTCTTCTTTAGTAGCAAAATATGCAGCATGTGGACCGCCGTATCCCATAGGTACCCCAAATCTCTGAGTGGAGCCTACGACTACGTCAGCACCAAATTCCCCCGGAGGTGTAAGGAGTGTAAGACTCAGAAGATCTGCAGCCACACCAACCATAATATCCTGTTTATGCGCAGCATCAGTAAGATTTTTATAATTAATAACCTCACCGTTAGCATCAGGATATTGAAGCAATATACCGAATATATCAGCGCTTAAAGCTTCTGGTGTATTGATATCTCCTATCTTAAGCGTTATGCCAAGAGGAGTAGCTCTGGTTTTAAGAACATCTATGGTTTGAGGGAAACAATTTTCCGAAACGAAAAAAGTATTTGCATTCTTTTTCGAACCTGTTCTTCCGGAATGCATGAGGTTCATAGCTTCTGCAGCTGCTGTTCCTTCATCAAGAAGGGAAGCGTTTGCAAGCTCCATTCCGGTCAGATCGGTAATCATTGTCTGATAGTTGATCAATGCTTCCAGTCTTCCCTGCGCGATCTCTGCCTGATATGGAGTATAAGCGGTATACCACCCCGGATTTTCCAGGATATTCCTCAGAATAACTGGAGGTGTAATACAGGCATAATAACCTAAACCAATATATGATTTATAAATTTTATTTTCATTTGCCAGGGAACCAAAGTGTTTAAGGAATTCAAATTCAGTTAGTGGTTCAGGAAGGTTAAGGTCATTTTTAAGGCGAATAGACTCAGGGATAGTTTCGTTGATCAACTGATCCAGATTTTTAACACCTATCAGATCCAGCATCTCCTTCTGATCATTTTTTGAAGGTCCTATATGTCTTTCGTTAAAGCCTGATTTTTGGTTAAGGTTAATTTTCATAAACAGGATTCCAATTATGCATTTCTATCTTACAAAAGTACTTAAATTTAAAGTGAGATAATAAGCAAAAGAAAAGGCTGTGGATAACTATTACAGAGCGTCATTCACAACTCCTTACTGATTATCAATTATTAAATAATTTCAATGATTGTAAGAACCTTTTTTAAGTTCTGTCAATTATATTCATTAGTTTCTTTTTTTACGCGAGCCCTATAATTAAATTTACTGCATGAACAGATTACTCATTATTTTCAGTCTTTTTACCTTGTTGAACCAGGCCTTTGCCCAGGTTACAACCTATGAGAAAACCATTACAGCCAATGACCTTTCCAGACATCTTCACATTCTGGCTTCTGACAGCCTGGAAGGAAGAGAAACCGGGATGGCAGGTCAAAAGAAGGCTGCTGAATATATCAAAAACCACTTTCAACAACTTGGTTTACAACCTCCTGTAACAACTCCGGATGGACAGAAATCTTACTTTCAGAAGTTTATCCTGGTAAAGAGATCCTGGGGTGATGTATATCTGAAAGTCGGAAAGGAAAAGAAAGTTTTTCTTAAAGACTTCTATGCCTACGGAGATATAAAAGTTCCTAAGGAGATAAAAGTTCCCGTTGTCTTCGGAGGATATGGAATTAATACTGCAGATTATTCAGACTACAGAAATCAGGATTTAAAAGGAAAGGCTGTCATAATATTTATGGGGGAACCGGTAAAAGACGGAAAATCTCTGGTAACAGGCACAGCAAAAGCATCTGACTGGGGCAACGATTGGAGGAAAAAAGCATCCGAAGCAAGAAAACTGGGCGCTCAGGAAGTCTTCATTATAGTAGGAAATAATTTTACTGATTATGAAACAAGACTGAATCAACTTAAAAGTCACATAGCTCAACCATACCTTAGTTTTTCACATAAACTAAGAGGAGGAAGTGCCTTGTTTATCAGCACCAAGCTTGCAGCAGAGATGCTCAAAACAACTGAGGAAAAACTTTTGACTCAGAAGGAAGAAATAGCAAAAGCAGGTAATGATTACAAATCTCCGTTTAAGCCGGCAAAACTTTCATATAAAGCAGATGTGGTTGAATCGGCAGTAGAGACTGAAAATGTACTTGGCTTAATAGAAGGAACAGACAAAAAAGATGAAGTAGTAATACTTACTGCTCATTATGACCATCTGGGAATTGAAAATGGAAAAATTCATTATGGAGCAGACGATGATGGTAGTGGAACTGCTGCCCTTCTGGAGATAGCAGAGGCTTTTGCACTTGCGAAGAAAAACGGACAAGGGCCGAGAAGGAGTGTACTAATAATGCCTGTAACAGCTGAGGAGAAAGGCCTTATGGGATCAGAGTTTTACACAGATCATCCTGTTTTCCCTCTTAACAAAACTGTTGCTAACCTTAATGTAGACATGATCGGAAGATTGGATGAAGACCATGCCAATAATGAAAACTATGTCTATATCATTGGCAGTGACCGGCTTTCTACAGACCTTCATACAATTAATGAAAATGCCAATAAAAACGGAGTTCAGTTAGAACTGGATTATAAGTTTAACAGATTTGATGACCCTAACAGGTTTTACTACAGATCCGACCACTATAACTTTGCAAAAAACAACATTCCTGTTATATTTTATTTTAGCGGAGTACATAAAGATTATCACCAACCTACAGACACAGTAGATAAAATTCTATTTGACAAAGCTGCCAAGATAACAAAATTGATTTTTGCTACGGCATGGGAACTTGCCAACAGAGAGGAAACGATTAAAGTTGACGGAGGGAAGAAATAATCAATGACCAAACCTGCATATCTGGAGAACTTCAGCAATCCTTCCCTTGCCAGGAAAAGAGCGTCTTATATTAGAGAGATTACGGTTTCGAATCTTGAAAAACACCTCAAAGATTTCGAGACGAATTTTTCAAAAAAAGGTGGGCATGTGATCTGGTGTGGTACTTATAATGATGTCCAGAATGAAATCATAAGGCTTGCTGAAAAATTTTCTCTTAAAAAGTTTAACATTTCTGCTAAAGCAGCATTAAAGCTTCCTCAGAGTTTATCGGGCAAACTGGAAAATCTTGGTCTTGAAATAATCAGCAAAAAGAATCCGGTAACTGAAGAAAAACGGGTATTGAGTATTTCTGAAGCCGGATTTTTAATAGCCGAATCCGGCAATGCAATTATAACCGGCGAAGCTTTGAACTTCTTTGCGGCAGGTCAGGTAACTATACTTGTAGCGGACATAAACAAAGTGATTCCTTCAGGAAAAGACCTACCCCTTTTCCTTGATTTTTTTTCTTCACCAGAAAAGCCTCTGGAGTTCCAGATGCTGTCTGGCCCATTATCACCAGCACATAGACTTATTGTAATTCTGATCGACGGTGGCAAGACTGACCTCCTTCCGGATCCACTAAAAAGACAGCTTGTTTCTTGCATAGATTGTATGCAATGTGTTTCTGTTTGTCCTGTAAACCATACGGATCAACTAATCCAGTTTCCTGTCAATTCTATTATAACTCCTGATAATGTAATTCAACATCCAGTTTATTCCTGTACCCTTTGCGGTAATTGTACTCTTGCTTGTCCAGTTAAAATTGACCTTCAAACCTTATTAATCATGAAAAGGAAAGATGTCTTTGCTGCAGAGTCCAAAAAGAAACATATGCTGACAAAGCTCTTCAGATTTGCGATGCTCAAAACCAATATCGGCAATAAAATAGGTGGAAAATTTAAAAAGCTGCTTTTAGGATACCTTGTAAAGAAAACTTGGGGCAAGCGAGGAGGGCTCCCCGACTCAACCCCAAGATCTTTCAACCAGCTATGGAAAGTTGTTAATAATTATTCAACCAAAAAACTATAATACTAAAATAAGCAATTAGATGTTATAACGCTATCTTTTTAGATTAATAAAAACAAAATTTCGATTATTGTAAAATTCAATTAGTCAAAGTAAAAGTCATTTTTTAAACTTCCCTTTTGGTGCAGACTTACCTTTAAGTCCGGCTTTGGCTTTGGCTCCTGCAGATTTTGCCTGAGCATCTTTTCTCCCTTTCTGCCCTGTTCCTTTTTTACCAGAATCCTTTCTTCCTGGCAAATCTTTCCTTGGATGTTTTTTCTCATGGAATGCTCCTTTAAACTCAGGATTGAGTCTCTTTTTAAGGTCATCCAATTCCCGATCCATTCCCTGTTTTTCTTCAAATGGAGTATCTTCTATAATTACTTTCTCAGGAATTTCTTTGACAGAAATACTTTTACGTATCAGCTTTTCAATCTGCTCTATGTGATACGTTTCATTTGGCAATGCAAAAGTAATTGCCACGCCACTTTCACTTGCCCTTCCAGTCCTTCCTACTCTATGTACATAATCTTCATAGATGAGTGGCACATCAAAATTGATTACATGGCTAACTTTGGAAACATCTATTCCCCTTGCAGCGACATCAGTCCCCACAAGTATCCTTACATTACCTTCCTTAAACGCTTCTATTGAATTGATACGGGTGTTCTGTCCTTTATTTGCATGAATAACTCTGACTTCAGAATAGATCTTTCTTTCTATGAATTTGAAAACATTCTCAGCTGTTTCTTTTGTCTTCACAAAAATGATGACTCTGGTTAATTCCTGATTTCTTAATAAATGTCCAAGAAGATTTATTTTGGTTTTAAAGTTGGGAACTTTATATAGTTCCTGTTCTATTGCTTCAACAGTAGTAGCCTGAGGAGCTACTTCTATTTTCATAGGATATTCGAGGAATTCTTCTGTCAATGTCTCAACCTTAGAGGGCATAGTTGCGGAGAACAGTAAGTTTTGGCGTTTCGTCGGTACCACTTCAAGGATTTGCCTTATTTGTGGCATAAAACCCATATCCATCATCTTGTCCGCTTCATCCAGGACGAGTGTCTTGATTTCTTTTACAACCAATTCTTTTGCCCTGTAGAGGTCCATAAACCTTCCAGGTGTGCCGACTATTACATCTACGCCTTTCCTGATTTCTTCAATTTGCTGCTTAGGACCAATTCCCCCAAAGACAGCTACAGTTCTGATATCAGTATATTTCGCCAGCTTTTTAATTTCTTCATTTATCTGAATTCCCAGCTCTCTGGTCGGGGCAAGGATCAATGCCTTAGGATTCATTCCCTGAGCATATTTTATTTTCATCAGTAATGGCAACAGGTATGCAGCTGTTTTGCCGGTACCGGTCTGAGCGATACCTAGAATATCATGCCCTGCCATAATTTGTGGAATGGCCTTCTCCTGAATTTCAGTTGGTTTCTCATAACCAGCATCTTCAATGGCGTTAATTAGTTGCTTATTAAGCTTTAAATTTTCAAATAAATTGGACATGATCTATTATAGCAATATTATTGTTGCCCCAAGATGAAGCAGGTTGTATCTTGTGACAAATATTTTCAAGAATGAAAAAAATACTTATCCTTAATGCAAATATAGTAAATGAAGGGCGTATCTCTTCAGGTGATATTTTTATAGAGAATGGATTTATTGCAGAAATTGGCCATAACCTCTCTTCCAAACCGGCCGATAAAATAATCGATGCGAAAGGAAAGTATCTGATTCCCGGCGTTATAGATGACCAGGTGCACTTCAGAGAACCAGGTTTAACACATAAGGCAACTATTTATTCTGAAGCTAAAGCAGCTGTTGCCGGCGGCATAACCTCTTTCATGGAAATGCCCAATACTGTTCCCAATACACTGACACAGGAGCTGTTAGCCGAAAAATATACAAGAGCTTCACAAACATCCTTAGCCAATTATTCTTTTTTTATGGGTGTTTCAAATGACAATTTACAGGAAGCTTTAAAAACTGATCCTAAAAATGTCTGTGGGTTAAAAGTATTTATGGGTTCTTCTACAGGCAACATGCTGGTTGACAATGAGAAGACACTTGAAGAAATATTTAAAAACGCAGGAATGCTCATTGCGACGCATTGTGAAGATGAGCAAACAATCCAGAGGAACACTGCTCTTGCAAAAGAAAAATACGGAGAAAACCCTGCTTCATCCATTCACCCTATCATAAGGAATGAAGAAGCCTGTTACAAATCTTCTTCAATGGCTGTAGCTTTGGCAAAAAAATTTAATTCAAGGCTGCACATCCTTCACATTTCTACAGAAGAAGAGATCAGCCTTTTTGATAATTCAAAACCCTTAAGTGAAAAAAGAATTACTGCCGAAGTCTGTGTCCATCACTTGTGGTTTGACAGCGGAGATTATGACAGACTTGGAACCAGGATAAAATGGAATCCTGCGGTAAAGGAAAAAAGACATAAAGAAGCTCTTTTCAAAGCGATGCTTGATGATCATCTTGACATCATTGCTACTGATCATGCTCCTCATACAATGGAAGAGAAGAGTCAGAACTATTGGAAAGCGCCTTCAGGAGGACCTTTGGTTCAGCATAGCCTTAATGCCATGCTGGAGTTCTACAAACAAGGTAAAATCAGCCTGGAGAAAATAGTAGAAAAGATGTCTCACAATCCTGCAATTTGTTTCCAGATTGAAAAGAGAGGATATATCAGGGAAGGTTATTGGGCTGATCTGGTTTTAGTGGATCTGGGAGCTTCTTATGAGGTAGCTAAAAACAATATTCTATACCAGTGTGGCTGGTCTCCTTTTGAGGGAGTGAATTTCCATTCTAAAGTTACCCATACCTTTGTAAGTGGCAATTTAGTGTATGAAGATGGAAAATTTGACGAAAGCAATTATGGCAAACGCCTATCTTTCAACAGATAATAATTTTAACAAATATTTTCTTGTAAATTAAAATTCGTTCTTATATCTTTGCACACCTAAAGTAAAACGGTGGCCATAGTTCAGTTGGTTAGAACATCAGATTGTGGTTCTGAGGGTCGTGGGTTCGAGTCCCATTGGCCACCCAAAAAAAGTAAAGCGACTAAATTTTAAGTCGCTTTTTTTATTTCTATCGCTTTAAGATCGATCTATTAGAACTATAATAGTTCAGGAAGGTTAGATCATCCCGACCTTGGTCGGGAGGGTCGTGGGTTCGAGTCCCATTGGCCACCCAAAAATAGTAAAGCGACTAAATTTTAAGTCGCTTTTTTTATTTCTATCGCTTTAAGATCGATCTATTAGAACTATAATAGTTCAGGAAGGTTAGATCATCCCGACCTTGGTCGGGGAGGGTTCGTGGGTTCGAGTCCCATTGGCCACCCAAAAATAGTAAAGCGACTAAATTTTAAGTCGCTTTTTTATTTCTATCGCTTTAAGATCGATCTATTAGAACTATAATAGTTCAGGAAGGTTAGATCATCCCGACCTTGGTCGGGAGGGTCGTGGGTTCGAGTCCCATTGGCCACCCTTATAATTAAAGCGACTAAATTTAAGTCGCTTTTTTTATTTCAGATTATTTTTTATCCAGCTATGAAAATTTACTACACCTACATCCTGGAGTCTGAGACTTCGGGAAAACTTTACATTGGCCAAACCGATAACTTACTGGCACGACTGAACCGTCATAACAATGGAGGATCCTTATATACTAGGAACAAAGGACCTTGGAAACTTCTCTATTATATCACCTTTGAAACAAGAGCTGAAGCTATGGCGAATGAGAAAAAGTTAAAGAATTTTAAGAATCCAGCTAAGGTTAAAGAATATATCAATAAACATAATAGTTCTGCTGGTTAGATCATCCCGACCGAGGGCGGGAGGGTCGTGGGTTCGAGTCCCATTGGCCACCCAAAAAAAGTAAAAGCCTTTCAATTTAAAATTGAAAGGGCTTTTGCTCTTCATTAGGCAGATGGAGATCTTCTAATTAATCTATAGCCAACTACTCTTCCTGCTTTTCAATTACATTTTTAAGAAACCAGGCAGGGAATTTTTTATCATGGTATTTCATTTCACCTTTAAAAAATTCTGCGACTAACTTATATTCTCTTCCGGAATTGTCAAAAATATAAGCCCTTCTGACAAGCTTAATAGCTTGAAACAATAAATCAAGGGAAGCGATATACCGTGAATTGATTTTATCTTCACCAACATAGTGTCCCCCCTTTCCTACCCTGTTATCAATTCTATCTATATTTACTATGGGTGATTCTGTACTTATGTAGTATAAATATGTCTTATATCCTGCTTTGTTTGCCCAGATGATATCCTCCAACTTGGATGGATGAGACATTACTGTTTCAAATGAATAAGAAACTCCGGATTTAATAAACTCTTGTCTTATGAAAGCTGTGACAAATGCTGCTTCATAGGAATTGGTTTCTTTTGATTGATTGACAAGAATATTATCTATATACTTTATATCTATCTTATACCCTTCTTTTTTTGCTTTCTTTTTAAGTGTAGAGCTTTTGCTAAAATCCTGAAATGACTTTTTATCTACTTTTAGATTTAATTCTGATAAATTGATAAATCCTTTTTCACGAGGCTCCTTTTCAACATTATCAGCATTTAAAAAATATCCAACATTAAAATCTACTCTATTGGAAAAATCATGAAATAAGGATGACTTTCCTGATCCATTAGGTCCAGCAAATATTCTTAGCCGCTTTTGTTTATGAGCCATTTGTTATATTTCCCCAATAACTTTTTGCTTTCCATTGGCATCCTCTCTGATAATTTTTCCTTCTTCCACATAGGTAATTGATAAGCCTAGCGCCTTAGACTCTTTGATGGAACGTTCAGCACTCATCTTGCCGACTTCTTTTAAAAATTTTGTATAAGAGGTATTAAAACCTTTACCTTTTTTACCAGGATTGTCTCTATTAGATTTTGTTGCCATTGACTTAAAACTATTAAGCTTTACTAAAGTAACAAAAAAACTTCAAGAATGATCAAAGCCCTTTCTAACAAACTAATCGTTCTAAAAAATATCCACCCTTTTTATGTCAGCAAGTATCTCTTGCCTTCTTTTTCCATTAAGCAGACTTTAACTTCATTTTACAAATATAGCTCAACGACAAAAACCACCCATTCACCCTGCAAACAATATCATACAAAGAAGCTCCCCTTAAAACTATTAAAAAAAATTTGACAACCCATTTATATATTAAACGTATGAGTGATCATTGTGACAATTTTAAAAATAACAAATGCTCAAAGTTCTTCTTTATAATAATTCTAAATTTTACAAATTATAGAATTATTGAACAGCAAAAAGTCCATTGTTAAATACTGAGATTCAAACATGTATAATTAGAAGTACTTTTCATATACATAATTTCAATTTTCAAGATGGATTATGACACTTTGAAATATTATAAACACAATATATATTTGACCTATTATTTAAGCTTAAATAATTTTTAGAAGGCATTACCTTCGACCAATAGAATAAACAAAACAAACAATAAATTTTTATCAATTAATTTAACACCTTTTTATGAAAAATTTAAAATTATCTGCTGCTGTCCTAGCAGGCTTAATGGTTGTTTTTTCTTCTTGCAAAAAAGACAAAGATGAAGCTGCGGCTCCTTCTAAATCAAAAACTGAGTATTTAACTACTGCAAAGGGCTGGAAAATTACAGGATTCACAATTGCCGGCCAATCTATGTTTAATCAATATGTTGACGCCTGTGAGAAAAGTGCTTTAGATGTATACAAAACAGGTGGTTCTTATGACCACACCTATGCAGATAAATGTGATGAAGACTATGATGGGACATGGAAATTGACTAATAACGATTCCCAAATAGAAATTGATGGTGATACTTATAAAATTGATGAGCTAAACGGTTCAACCTTTAAATACTCAGAAACGCAATCTTCAGGTGGAGCTTCAGTTACTACTCAATATATATTTACTGCTCAAAAATAATTTGCAATAAATCTTTTTATAAAAAGCTGCCTTCAAAAAGGGCAGCTTTTTATATTATTTTTTTGCTCTATCATTTACATTTGGATCAGTAGAATATCTTATTACCTCTTTCATGTATTCCCAGCTACTAATCCTCTACATATACCTTCCTAATCTCTTATCCAGAGTATCATATTTGAAAAAGGATCATATTCTAATTGTGAGCCTTTAAGGGTATGACTCCTTTATCCAATACTACACGCCGAAGCATAGCATGACTATAAACCACACAAATCGAATAGTTTACTCAACACTCCTATATCAAAACCTTCATTCCGCATTTTTAAATTTGGCAGAAAATGCAACAAAATTGCCATTACTGCCAAGATCCTTTTCTTCTATATTTGACTTATATAATAAAAACAAGGGAATTTATGACTCCTGTAAACGGTATAAAAGAAAGGCTTATCGCCATAGTTGCCATGCCAGATACCATGCTGATTGATATTGCAGGACCGGCAGATGTATTTAGCAGAGCCTCTCTTGCCTTAAAATCCGGTACTCCCCGGAAAGAAGCTTACAAAGTGATCACCATTTCTCCGGAACATGGAAAAAAAACATGTACTTCATCATCAGGAATTACTATTAATACCCCTCTGAGCTATAAAGCAATTGAGGAGAAAATTGATACCCTGATCATTGCCGGTTATGCTTCCAAAAGCCCTTTCAGACTTAGCAAAGACTTTTATAAGTGGCTAAACCAGAATTCAGGAAAAATAAGAAGGATCGCATCCATTTGCAGAGGTACCTTTGCTTTGGCAGAAGCAGGTCTTCTGAATGGCAAAAGGGCCACTACCCATTGGATGGCCTGTAATGAGCTACAGACAAGGTTCCCTGAGATTATAGTTGATCCTGATCCAATATTTATCCGTGATGGGAAAATATATACTTCCGCAGGGGTTTCTTCAGGCATGGACCTGGCACTTGCAATGGTTGAGGAAGATTACGGCAGAGAGCTAGCCCTAACTGTAGCAAAGGAGCTGGTGCTATATCTTCAGAGACCAGGTAATCAATCTCAATACAGTACAATACTGGCACAGCAGCAAACAGAAAGCGGGCCCATCAGGGATGTTCAGGAATATATATCCGAGCATATTAAAGAGGATTTAAAAGTTGAACAGCTTTCGGAACATTGTGCTATGAGTCCAAGAAATTTTGCAAGAGTTTTTCTGAAAGAAACCGGCATCACCCCTGGAAAATATGTAGAGAAAGTTCGGCTTGAAAAAGCCAAAAGGAGTCTTGAAGATTCCAACCTTTCCCTTGACCAGATAGCAGATAATTGCGGAATAGGCAGCCAGGATTCACTGAGAAGACTTTTTCTGAAACATCTGAACGTTACTCCCGGACTTTATCGCAAAAGCTTTAAGACAGCTTTCAGGGATAACATTGCTTAAGAAAAACAAAGATTTATTTTTCATTAAAAAATATAATTGTTATGTCAAAGATAAAAATTGGGATCAACGGATTCGGCAGAATCGGGAGACTTGTATTCAGAGCAGCTATTAAAAGATCTGATGTTGAAGTCGTAGCTATCAATGACCTAATTAATGCCGACTACATGGCTTATATGCTCAGGTATGATTCCACACATGGGAAATTTGATGGAAGCATTGAAGTAAAGAACGGTCAGCTTGTCGTTAATGGCAAAGCTATCCGCATCACTGCAGAAAAAGATCCTGCCACACTTAAATGGAATGAAGTAGAAGCTGAATATGTAGTAGAATCTACAGGATTATTTCTGACTAAGGAAACTGCTCAGAAACACATACAGGCAGGAGCAAAACGCGTGGTGCTCTCGGCCCCTGCCAAGGACGACACTCCTACTTTTGTCATGGGGGTCAACCATGAAACTTATACCAAAGATCTTAATATAATATCCAATGCGTCCTGCACGACAAATGCATTAGCTCCTATCGCGAAAGTATTGCATGATACATTCGGGATTGTTGAAGGACTAATGACTACAGTACATGCAGTAACAGCGACACAAAAAACAGTGGACGGACCATCAGCAAAAGACTGGAGAGGAGGAAGAGGTGCTTATCAGAATATCATCCCTGCATCTACAGGAGCCGCAAAAGCTGTCGGATTGGTCATTCCATCTCTTAAAGGTAAACTGACCGGTATGTCGTTCAGAGTTCCTGTTGCAGATGTGTCCGTAGTGGATCTTACCTGCCGTCTTGAAAAACCTGCGAGTTATGGAACTATCAAAAAAGCGGTAAAGGAAGCCTCAGAAGGCAAACTTAAAGGCATCTTAGGTTATACAGAAGATGAAATTGTCTCTACTGATATTCTTGGAGATGACAGGACTTCTGTATTTGATGCAAAAGCAGGTATATCTCTTAATGAACATTTTGTAAAAGTGGTTAGTTGGTATGACAATGAATGGGGTTTCTCAAACAAGCTTGTTGACCTGATTGCCTATACCAGCAAGGTTAAGTAAACATATTTTCAATCTGAATCTCCGGTTTTAATTGACCGGAGATTTACTACTTTTATATTAATTTTTCACATACTTCAAAACATGAAAATAGCTTACATAATTTTTGATGGCATTACCTGGCTTGATTTTATAGGAGTATATGACCCGCTAAGCAGACTCAAATCACTTAATTATATTCCTGATCTGGAATGGGACATTTGTGCTTTTACTGAAAGTAATAAAGATAATTTTGGACTTGAAGTGAAAGTTAATAAAATAAAAAATAATCTTGGTGCATATGATGCCATCATTGTTCCAGGCGGATTTGGCACAAGAAAGCTTCAATTTGATACTGACTTTATCAATTGGCTGAAGACCTCAGAAAACGTAAAATGTAAAATTTCCATCTGTACCGGAAGCCTTCTTCTGGGAGCTGCGGGATACTTAAAAGATAAAACTGCCACTGTAAATTTCATGGAGTATGAAACCCTTGCCTCTTATTGCAAAACTGTAAGCAAGGAAAGAATCGTTGAAGATGGAGATACAATTACTGCCGGCGCTGTTTCTGCTTCTCTGGACGTTGGACTTTATCTTTGTAAAAAATGGGCAGGAGATGATGCCGCCAAAGAGATAAGGAAAAAAATGGATTATCATGGTTGATAATAGAAAGGCAGTTAATACATTTCCTTGTTAAGATGTTTACACAAGAATTAAACATCTTATTCAACTGCATGTTTTTACCCATGATAAGATAAAGGTTTGCCTTGTCATTTCCTGGCTATGTTTAAAAACGTAAGAAAAAAGATATCATCTCTTTTAAGAAAACCTCCAAGGGAAAGTATTGACAAGTTTGAAGAGAAGATTCTGGAGAGCCTTATTACCGCATATATCGATGCATCTAAGAGAACAAGGCAAATATTCCTTATTCTCAATATAGCAGGTATCATCATTTTTATTGCTGAATTTAACAGAGTTTTTAGCTGGCTTCATTATTTCAGAGAGAATAAAAATCTTGTTAAAGATCCACAGCAGGAATCTTTTCAAAATATCATTTATGACAAATTTGAGCTCATAGAAATTCCTGTTATAGGCATTCAGTTTTCTGTCAGCGACATCATACTAGTTGGCATGCTTGGCTTTGTTGTCATTGCTACCTGGTATTACTTCTCAGCAAGGAGACAACATCATGTAGTTTCAGAATTGCTGGAGAGATCACGGAACTCAGACAATTTACATATCAAAAGATACCTTTACTTTGGAATCGTAAATCAATCTGTTTTTCTAACCGGGTCAGATGTTGACACGATAGATTTCAAAAAGAAATCGTCTTATAGAATAGTTGCTCAGATTTTACAGGCATTTCTCGTGATCCTCCCCTTTTCCCTTATCGCTTTTGAATTATTCAGATTATACAACTATGGAGGTTTTTACCCTGATGGTAAGATGTGCTGGGACATGACCAAAGGACAAAGAACTGACATTATTGTTCGTCTGATCATAGGTTTAGCACTTGGGTTGTATTCATTTAATATCTGGAATGATATACGAAAACTTATGGAAGCCACCAAGTGGAAATTAAGAGAGATGGGCAGAGAAGCAGAGGTACCTGAAAAAGGGTAATACTTTCGCTACCTCTGCGCTTATTAATGTTATTTTTTTTCTAAAAACCTCTTCATTGAATCAAGCACCACAGCCCAATTTTTTTCAGAATGTTCTCTGGCTTCTTCTGTCTTTATATTATCCTGACTTATAGTCAGACGGACACCTGATTCCAACTCTTCCAGATCATAAGATATATTGGCATAATTTTCTTCAACATCGGGTGTACCGGACATAGAGCTCCAATAAGTGTATTTTAATGTTTCCTCTGGCTCTATGGCAGTAATAATTCCGCCGTCTTCATAAGGTTTCCCATCCCAAACACCTTTGAAAGAGATTCTGCTACCCACTTTCCAGTCGGAAGAGGTGTCAGTACCAAACAAGTATTCTTTAATGATTTCAGGATCAATGAGGGCATGCCAGACAGTTCTAATATCTGCATTGATCTCGATGGAAGCTTGAGCAATCAGGTCTGTTTTCATTTTTATTTTCTATGATTAACTCTGTAAATAAAAAGTAGTTTAGTGACAACCTTATGTCAGCAGATATCTTTTAGGAAAAAAAAGAGCTCCAAAATTCGGAGCTCTTGAATCAGACAGATATTTTCAGATTATTATTTCAAATAGGTCTCTGAGTTTTTCGCAAACTCTTTTTTACACTCTGTATTACAGAAACCATATATTTTACCATTAAAATTCAAGGTATCAGCAAGATGGCCTGCAACTGGCATTTTGCAGACTGGATCTGTATCTAAAGCTAATGATGATAACTCAATGGAAATCTTTTCGGCTTTGTTCTTTTCCGGTGATGAGCAAGAATAAGTTGATAAAACACCAGCAAGCAGGAAAAGCGATAAGGATATATTTTTTAACATGGTTTTATTTAAAAATTTCGGTTAGATTTTAATCATAATAGTAACGAATTTATAAGGAAAAACTTTCATTCCAAACAAAATTTACTAACCTACTATTTATCTGAAACTTACCAGAACACCAGAAATGAATCGATGATTATTCTATCCAACAAGTAAAATCTTCATTACACTTTATCGGCATCACTTCAGTTAGGTCACTATCCATAAAATTTTGGTAGAATAGATCTTTTTCTGTCATTCCTTATCTTTTACCACTGACTTATATACATAGTTGATCTCATAATCAAAGGTTAATTGGATTGCCCCTGGCACTCCAAAACTCTGATTAAAGAACTCCGCTTGACGTTATATCAATACCGACAGCAAATCTTTATAGCATTTGTACTATTTGTATATTATTTCCACATGTGTCATTGAAAACAGCTATTTTAACTGTCCCCATTTCAGTTGGTTTTACACTGAATTCAACTCCAAGATTTTTCAACCTTTCATATTCTTTTTGAACATCTTCAACATTGAATTGTGTGTAAGGTATACCAGCTTCAAAAAGTGATTTTTGATAAACTTTTGCTGGTTCAAAATGGATTGGAGAAGGCTCTAATAGAACTTCTGGCCCGTCTTGCTCGTCAGGACTTACAACTGTCAGCCACCTACTATCTTCGCTCAATGGCACATCAATCTTTTTTACAAAACCCAATTTTTCAGTGTAGAATTTCAAGGCTTTTTCCTGGTCCTGCACCGGAACGCTTATTACTCTTATTTTCATCTTTTTAAAATTTTAAGTTTAGACAGTAAAATTTCAAAATTCTTGCTTATCCGACTTTGTGAAAATTGCTCTTTTTTGAAATTCTGTTGGTGTCAGTCCAAACTTAGATTTGAATAAAGTGCTAAAAGAACTTGGGCTTTCAAAGCCAATATCAAAACAAGTCCCTGTTACAGATTGCCCCTCTCTTAAAAGATCCTTTGCTTTTTCCAATCGTCGGCCAATAAGATATTGTCCTGGTGTTTGTCCGTAGTACCTTTTGTAAAGTCTTATCAGATGAAATTTTGATGTAAATCTAATATGTGAAAGTAAGTTCAGATTTAATTCTTTATCATAGTTATTGTTTATAAAATGACGTGTCCCAATAACAGTGTCAATCTGTCCCTGGTTAAAGAAGCAGTTGTTTTTTATGCGTGTTATTTCTTTTAAATAATAGGTCATGTTATCATATAGTCTTACAATTACAGCACCGCTTTGCTATAAGACTTTGCTTTATCAAGGCAAAGCAAAAACAGTTTGAGCAATATACTCAAAATCATGCGAGGCACTACTATATGCTTATTCAATTTCTGGAATCCCCTCTGAAATGAACATATAGCAGCGCCTTAAAGAATTACGACATTGTTTATGTGTAGTTCTTATTAATCCCATTGATTATTAACTGAAACAGCTATTTTTCCACCTCCGGTAAATAAAATACCTGTTGCAATAAGCATATAAATAGCTAATAATTCTAAGGCCCATCCTCCATAGTCATTAAGTTTGAAAGCATTTGACATTTGTGTCAGGCAAATGGCGGTAAGACAATTTACAGCAAATACGAAACCTGCTAAACGTGTCCTAAAACCTATGATGATAAGTATAGGTGCTACTACTTCTCCCAAAAACACACCATAAGCAATAAACGAAGGCAATCCCTTTTCTATAAGCATATCTTTGATGAAGTCTATTCCATAGAACAATTTACTGATTCCATAAACCAGCATTGGAAAACCGATTGCAATTCTCGTCACAAAAATTCCCAAATCAATGTTTTTTTTCATGTCAATAATATTTAAAAGTTATATTTAATAAAGATTCCAGTGTTGACTAATCTCCTTTTAGCATTGTTGAATTGGTCTGCGTTTAAAGCAAGACCATAGATTATTTTATTCTCTTTAAATCCCAGACGAACGAATTGCAGACCTCTTTGATATTCTTCCAGATTAATGTTGGCGATAGCCAAAAGATTAAAATATGCTTGCAGGTTTTCAGCTAAATAAGGATAATATTCTAAGGCAATGGATTGCTCAAGCGTGAAGCCTCTTTGATAAGTCGTACCTATAGAATAGGCGAATAAATATCTGGGATGTCCTGTTCGGTATTGTGTTGAAATGGTAAAAAATGAACCTGGATTTTTCATTCCAAAGGCAACATTGAAAGTAACTTTTCTCAGGACATTATAAGAAAAGGTATTCCTTATAAAAAATATGTTTGCATTATCTGAGCTGTATTCTGTATCAAATAATGTGAGGTTGTTTATTTTAATCTTATTGTTAAAATTATAATTCACATGATGCAGATACGTCAGTGAACGATGCCCTAATACAATGTCCGGAGTATAAGAAAGTTGTTGCGCATTAAGTTCTTTTGATAAGAAAAAAAGTATCAGCAATGTATATTCAGCCCTCATCATTTACCTGTTTGAATTATACAGGCAAAAGTATAGTGAGGGAAAATGATAAAAATTAAGCTATCTTAAGAAATATCCGTAATGTGTTTTTTTCTTAGAAAACTTAAGAACTCTGGTGTGACGCCTAAATAGGAAGCAATCATATATTGAGGGAAACGTTGTTCCAGATGTCTATACTCTGCAATGAATGCATTATATCTGGCATACGCGTCAACGCTCATATTCTCAATTGTACGTTCTTGCAAGGCAACATAAGCGGATTGAATTTTCAAACGGAAAAAATCCGACATTCTTGGAACCTCCTGATACAATGTTTCCAGGTTTGTTTTGCTGATTTGTACAAGAGTAGTACGTTCGTTGGCCTGAATAAACATTCTTGATGGGTTTCCGCTGAAATAACTATACAGGTCATTGACCCACCAATTTTCAATACCTAATTGCAATGTGTGCTCTTGGTCCTTTTCATCCAGGTAGTAAACCCTCATACTTCCTATTGCAATATAACGCATGTATCTGGAAATCTGACCGGGCTGGAGTAAATACTCCTTTCTGTTTAGCTTCTTTATTTCCAATTTAGGTACGATGGATGCGATATCGTTATCGTCTAAAGCAACAACTTCTTGAAAATGGTCAATGAGCTGCAACACGAGTTTATCTGAATCCATTTGCTTGTTTGGATATTAATGAGGATTGACTACAAATAATGGTTATGTATCTAGGATATAGCAAAATAAAAGCTTTCACAAAGCCTATTAAAAGTACAGCATTAGGGTTACAACAATTCACCTTACTATTGGCTATACAATGATGAGTAAAAACCTTCGGTTGTTTATCGAAAGCATAATAGCATTAACTACCGAAGGTTTCTCTCAAAATCATTTCATTTTTTATTTTCTCAAAGTGTCAAGCCAAAAGACTAACATCACAGGAAGAACAAAAGAAAATCCAGCACCTATTGTGTCTTCACGATCTTTCGTCTATCCGTATATTTATTACCTACAAGTTCAACAAATACAACTCCCGGAGCCATATCAGAAATATCTATCTGAACCATGTTTGCAGACTGTGTTATATCAATAGTTTTCACCTGTTGTCCTAATTGATTTTTGATTACGATTGACTGATATACTTTTTGACTTAAGCCAAAATCTATATTGAGTAAGTTTTCTGCAGGATTGGGAAATATGTTTAGTGCTTTAAGTTCCTCTGCATTTTTATTTGAAGTAATGACGATAGCACCATTTTCTCTGCAGTCTTGAAACTTCTCCAGGAATTGATCCTGGTGCATTTTCAATATTCTATATTCATTAGGAGCCATGTCAATTCCGCTTATAAATCCGGTTACAGTATCATTCTGAATGTGCAGAAAAGTGGTCTCCAAATAATGCCCCAGGTATCTGTAGTCATTAATCTGCTCCCAGTCATTTTTCTTTTCAGCTATTTCTTCAACAGTAAAAAATATTGTATCACCTATCACTCCCATATGATTTGCAGACATGGAAAAATCACCGTTACATTCAAAATCTTTTTCATCCCACACGACTATTGTATCTGCGCTTTCTTCGCCTATGAGCGTTTGTAATAATTTTATTCTTATAGACTTTTCCTGATAAGAGACAATTTTCCCTTTTGCAACAAAGGATTTATTTTTAATTGTTTCGCAAAATGATTTTGCATACATGGTACATGCTAAAAGTTGCCCGGAAGTAAATACAGTTAAAAGAAATGATAGAGTAAAAATCTTTTTCATATTATTATTCATTAAGGTTTGTAAAAAATAGTCTGATATTTACTAGACATCCGTTTTGGTTAATAGTTCCCGCCAACCATCTCCCTCCGCATGTTCTTTAATCACTTTGTTTCGTTCAAAGAGTAACTTTTCCATATACGATTTTAAAAATAAAACATTCACAATTCTACCCAATACTCCCAAAGGTGATTGAAAATCAAAACGATCGGTCATGATTGTCCGGCCCTGGTTTACTTCAAAAATATGTTCATGCCTGAATGACTTAAACGGGCCGCTGACCATTTCATCAACAAAAAAATCCGGTGATTTAAATTCAGTGATCTTTGAGGTGAGCTGAAGCCAAAGTCCGAAATGCCTGGCTTTCCAGGTCACCGTTTCATGGAGACTGATAAGGCCAGACATTTTACCTGCAATAACTTTCTCCTCAGATTTTTTTGTTGAAATCTGATGGAGTTCAATGCTTCTTGACAAGTCAAAACAAACTTCCAGTGGAGCATAGATAGTAGTTTGAAGAACAATTAAGGACAAAACAATATCAGATTAAGTATCCATTCTCTTTTTTGCTTCAATGCACCATAAAAGCTCATTGATAAATGCAGTAGCTCTCTTATCCGTTCCGGCTTTGTCAGCAGGATTACCCTGCTCATCAAATGATTTATCAACTGTTGGCACAGGAAACATGGCAGGGACAGTCCAGGCTCTTATTTTCCAAAGAGAAAACTGTAATGAAGTAATTACCTGAGTACCGCCAAAACTTCCACCTGATACTGTTGAAATAGCAACAGGTTTTCTGTACCACTCATCATAAAGAAGATCTATTATATTTTTTAGACTGGATGGATAACCTCCATTATATTCCGGCGTAACAATCAATATGCCGTCAGCATTTTTTACTTTTGAAGCAAAATCAAGCATTTGAGGAGTAGGATTAGGCTGAAATTTGAGGCGCTCATCAAAAAGCGGGAAATTATATTCTTGTAAATCAAGTATTCCTGCAGTAGCAAGAGCATTTGACTCTATAAAATTTTTGAAGTAGAGTGCGGCGCGATGACTTTTCCTGTCTCTTCGCACGCTGGCAGAGATAATAGCTATGTGTGGCATACTTCAATATTAACAAAAATTATCATCCTCGCAAGACTAAAATCTTCCGATTATGGACCATAGTAACCAATTTAACTTACAATATAACCCGTTTGTCGGCACTAGTCGTATTAAGCCAGAAAACTAGGATTTATCCAAGATTAAAAATACTTTAACCTGATTCCTATTCAATTGGAAGTCAAATCAAAATTCCTTAATATTGCCTTCCTCTATCTACAAAAAGCGCATGATATTTAATAGCATTCACTTTTTAGAATTTATTCTAATATTTATTCCATTATATTACTTTTTCAAGGGAAAGCTAAGACTTTGGTTCACCCTTGGAGCAAGTTATTTTTTCTATGGTTATTGGGACTATCGCTTTCTGGCGCTGGTACTTGCATCTACAATATTTGAATATAACCTCGCCTTGTATCTTGAGAAAACGGAAAATGAGAAAAAGAGAAAACGACTCCTCATTACAAGCATCGTATTTAATCTGGTTATTTTAGGTTTTTTCAAGTACTTTAATTTTTTTATAGAATCGACCAATAGTGTTTTAGGCTTCTTCGGAACCGGGACTATTCATAACACGCTGAATATTATTCTGCCTATCGGAATTTCATTTTATACTTTTCAGGCAATCAGCTACACCACTGACATTTATAAAAGGAAGATAAAGGCAGAAACAGACTTTGCCGCATTTTCAGTTTATTCGATCTTTTTCGCCAAGCTTACAGCAGGGCCTATTCTGCGGGCTCATGACTTTTTACCTCAACTTAAAACAGATCAGAAATTTACCTGGGACAATTTTGAAACAGGCCTTGCCAGAGTTCTTTTAGGATTTGGAAAAAAAATAATTATTGCCGATTCTCTCGGATCTTTTGTAGGAACAGCCTTTGCATTTCCTGAAAAATACTCCTCTCTGTATCTCATCATCGGGATTATATTCTATTCTTTCCAGATATACTGTGACTTTTCAGGATATTCGGATATTGCAATTGGAATAGCCAGGATACTTGGGTACCGCTTTCCTCAAAACTTTAACTTTCCTTATCTGGCCAAAAACTTTTCAGAGTTCTGGAGTCGCTGGCACATGTCCCTTTCCAGCTGGCTGAGAGAATATCTTTACATACCGCTTGGAGGAAACCGAAATGGCAAATTCAATGCTTACAGAAACCTTATGATCACAATGCTCCTTGGAGGCCTCTGGCATGGTGCGAACTGGACTTTCGTAGTCTGGGGTGGTCTGAATGGAGTTTACCTTGTAGTTCAACGGTTAATCCTGCCATACACGGAAAGAATTGGGAAGATAGTACCAAGACAATTATTCATCCCTTCAGCGATGATCATTGTATTTCTACTTACCTGTTTTTCTCGAATATTTTTCAGAAGCAATGACTTTGACAGCGCTTTTGAAATGATCAAAGGGATTTTCGCTTTCAATGATATGTCATTTGGACATCTTCCAAATAAGTTCGTTATAATTAAAAATATAGGATTGGTATCCATTCTGATGATTCTGGAATATGTTCATCAAAGCAATGATTTTGAAGAGCTGGTATTAAAATCTCCGGCATTTAAAATAATTACATTTTCAATAATACTTTGGATGATCGCATTATTCGGGACATTCAGTGACTCTCAATTCATTTATATTCAATTTTAACCGCCAGCGACAAATGAAAGAATCTGTTATTGAAAATACCAGCGAAGTAAAAGTTCCTTCCATTGAAGTTGAGATACAATCAGAAGTTGCCAAAAAAGAGAAGAACAGGCTTTGGGTTTATCTGGTTTTAATTCCTCTGATATTTGTGGGAGACCGTGGCATTGGTGCATTCCTTGAATATCTGACCATGACAAGCAATCTTCGGTATTCTAAGTTGTACAATGGCAAAGGAGAAGCTGACGTTGTCATTCTCGGAAACTCAAGAGGAAACGGCTACTATGAACCAGAGATCAGAAAGATCACAGGAATGACAACTCTTAACTTGAGTTATAATGCTTTACCTGGGGAGGTAGGACAGGTCCTTATTGAAGATTATTTTGAAAGATATAAAACAAAGCTTCTTATTGTTGATATAAGTCTTGTCATGAGAACTGAAGATCAGGTAATCACCAGCTTCAGCCCCTATATAAGCAAGTCAGAAAAAATGGATTCGCTTATTCATGACGTATCCTCTGCTACTGCAAGGGGATGCCAGATATCTAAATTGTACCAATATAATTCAGAGCTCTTCCACAGAGCATTGTACTACCTGGGCAACCAGGAAGGTGACTGGATCCTGGATAAACAAATAAAAGAAGAACTATTAACACTTGATAATCTGGATGACAGCCTTGATGTAGTAATCACAAAAAAGGGGCTCGACAATCTGAAGGTAATTGCGGATGTGGCTAAGAAGCACAATGCCAAAGTTGAATTCGTAATAGCACCATATCATTCTATCTGGCTGAATAAGATTCATAACATTAAGGACTTCCTTGCTGCTGTTACGAAACATACAGGAGTTGAGGTGAGAGATTATTGCCGCTTAACAAATGATAAAACATGCTATTCAGATTACCTTCACCTGAATAAAAAAGGAAGCCTGCTTTATATGAAGCAACTTCAGGATGATGGAGTATTTGATTTGAATTAACAGATCCTGAAGATAAAAAAAGCACCTCGGTAATCACTTTACCGAAAGCTGCTTTTTTTATCTGCCTCCTGCAATATCTATAAATGTGCCGGTAGTATAGGATGCTTCATCAGAAAGCAACCAAAGAATAGCGCTGGCAACCTCTTCTGGATTCCCACCTCTCAACATAGGAATTGTTGATTTAATTCTGTCAATCCTTCCAGCCTCCCCTCCACTTTCATGTATATCTGTATAAATAAAACCAGGTCTTACTGCATTCACTCTTATCCCTTCAGGAGCTACCTCTTTGGAAAGACCTACAGTGAAAGAATCAATAGCGCCCTTAGATGAAGCATAATCAACATATTCTCCAGGAGAGCCTGTTTTAGCTCCGATTGAGGATACATTCACAATATTTCCGCCATTACCACCATTACGGGTTGACATTCGGGCAATGGCCTCTTTGGAACAAAGAAAAGTACCCAGGATATTATTTTTAAGGGTTCTTAAAAATCTTTCATTACTTATTCCTTCAACCCTGGATTGCAACTCCAGAGTACCTGCGTTATTAACTAAAGCAGTTACAGGTCCGAGCTTAATATCAATTTGTCTGAACATCTCTTTAACCTGTGCTTCATCTCCTACGTCTGCCTGATAAGCAAAAGCTTTACCTCCGATATCTTCAATCTTTTTCACAATGGCATTTGCTGCTACTTCATTTTTGACATAGTTTACACAAACATGATACCCACGGGAAGCGGCAAGGAGTGCTGTTGCAGCTCCGATGCCTCTGCTGGCTCCTGTAATTAGTATAATTTTTCCTTCAAAAGCCATCATATAGAAACTTCTTTTCAAACGGATATTTAGAAACTCAAATAAAAGGATGATTTAATTCTACTAAAAAAAATCCACATTCCATTCTTTATACCTTAATACCATTTTTGCTCTTACACCTTCCAAATGACAAAACATATTTCAAGTAATCAAATAAAGCTATAGATTATCAGATGTTACTTTCAGGGATTTTACTGGAAAATTTAAAATAAAAAACAACTAATATACTTTTAAATCATTCAGATAATATTCTTTCTCATAAATCTTAAATTTAACGATTGCAGTTGTCTGAGCATTATTAAACTTTGAAGGGTAGCCTGAAAAAACACTTACAAATGTATCATCCTGTCCCTTCATCTCCTTAACATTTCGACCTTCCCAACAATCATTACCATTTTTAAACTGAACCAGACTAAAGGAAAAACCTGCGGATTCACGAATATTATTTCCATTACCATCAATAATCTCTAAGCTCCCACCTATTTTGTCATTAAGAATACAAGTAAGATATAGCTTATAATTATCTACATAGAGGGTATCACTAACTGTTGGAACTGAAGAGCAGGAAGAATTTATAGACATTTCTTTATCTTTTTTACATCCAAAAAAAATAAGTAATCCAATTAAAAGTAATTTTCTCATGTTTATTAAAACTTATATGAAATAAAATTATCAATCTCCAACGACATACGTTACAATTCATGCAATTTTTTATTATCAGCTACCCAGTCCATCATCTTCACAATTCTTTCGGCCTTTGTATCTTCCTTCTTAGCTTCATATATCCAGGCAAGATACGCATTTTGTTCTCCTTCTGTAAAGGCTGAAAAATTCTGAAAGACTGCTTCAGGTTCATTTTTAAAACACTCCATTATTTCTTCTGGAATACCCAAAGGTCTCTCGTCCAGATAAAGAATTACTCTGACGTTATCACCTTCCTGCTTTTTGATTTTTTTTCTTATCTCGGCTTTTACCGGCAAAAATAATTTACCATTTCCCATGGGCATAAGCTTGTATTGATTAAGCTTAAAGTCATCAATACTACCTCTAACCTTTACCCAACCAAATTTCGCTCTTTTGTCCGCTGTAATTTCATTGATGACTACATAGGTCCATCCTCCCTTTCCAGGAATCTTTTCAAGCAAATATTCAGCATCAACGAGTGGCTTTTCTATTTTAGTATTTGTCATCATCAGAAGATTTTAAGGGACAACATATCTACCAGAACTTCCACCATGGCTTGCCTGCTTTTTCGAAAGATGGATTTATAACCTTAGAGTATCTATAACCTGTCAGCCTGGTATTAAATAAAAAATCATCACAACTATCAAGCGGTTCTCCCAAATATCTTCCGGCTACTTCAAATACAAAATTCTCTCCTACCTGATCTTCAGACATGGGTTCATCAGGAAAATCTTCAAAAAGATATACTCTTTTCCCTTCATCATTAATTTGTGATTTGGCCAATAAATCAAGTTCCGCTTTCAATGGCTCGCCCGACTCAAGGAAAGTCCCGTCGTCTGAACTTCCTGCTCTGGCACGTATTCTTTTTCCGTCTTTGATAACAGCATACCCCCAAAGGTTTACAACGCTATGTAATACAATAGAACATATTTCTGCACCGGGAAACTTATGAATCAACTCCTTTTCTGCATGCCCTGCCTCATCATCAAAAAAGGTTAAGGGCATATCAGGAGCACATATGATAAGATTGTTTTTATATCTGCCAATATGCACCTCGTTGTCAACAGGATTTATTACTTCTTCAACAGCCCGATCTTTAATCTTTGACAAATCAGAGAACCCTCAAGCCGACAATAAAGATTTATAGTCTGTGTCTTTATTGGAATTAATAATGATGGCAGACGCTTTCCAGCCCATATATAGTTATGATTTGATTTAACTTAAATTGAAATAATATAACCTTTAAAACAAAAAATATCAGTAGACTATATACGCTTTATACTAACTCATGATTTGAACTTTATAATTTCTTTTTTCTCATGAGTGGAGTCAAATACATCCGTCTTGCTATACTTACCTCAATCAATTGCTAATTGCTTCATCTTGACATATTTCCCTTTTGCGATTTCAAGGCGGCTGTTATCGAGCTTAAGATTTATATTGACATTAGTCTCTAAAAAAGAAAACATTGGGACTTTTAATGCTGGGGATTGAAACAATGCATAATTCACTTCCCTATACAAACTTTTGTTAAGAGTTATGGTAATTAGACTCAAGTTTTTTAATGACCTCCATTTTCCGAAATTCATTCCCAAAACTTTATAATAGTGACGATATTTTCTATTCTCAAAATCCACGCTCATCTTTTCCTGTGCTGTAACTGCTGCAATGGTGAACAGAAATAAAATACCACCTATAATCTTAAAAAGAAAACCAGGAGCCATTGCAAAAACTACTCCTATAAGCATGGTAATAACTGACAAAACTTTAGTAACAGCAGGCAGTCCGTCGATTTTATTGTCTGTAATCATTGATAAAAGAATAAATAAATAACAAAGTTATTGCATCTCTTTCAGCACTGTTTCCAGCCTGTCCAGATTCTCTTCATTCTTATCACTAACAAACCCTTTCAGCTTATTGCATTCTTCCGGAGTCTTAAAGATCATCCTGAAGTATAATTTTGTTTCATTTACAGAAATCTCCTCAAAGGTTGATTGTATCTGAAATTTTGGTTGGGAAATATGATTTAATATGACCAACTCTGGCTCCACAACTTTTACAAAAACACTTTCATTAGGATAGTTTTTATTATCCGGACCATGCATAACGAATGACCACTTCCCTCCTGGATGGAAATTAAATTCATTAAAAGTATTGGTAAAACCATGAGGCCCCCACCACTTCTTCAGATAATCAGGTTTGGACCAGGCTTTAAAGACCTGCTCCCTGGATGCTTTCACGATTCTGATATTTAGTACTTCTCTATCCGGAGAGGATACGTATGTTTCCAGTAATTCAGTCATGATTTTTTTGTTAAAAGTTATGTGAATTTAATTCCAAAAACTGATAAATAATTATTCAGGTAATTCAAAATTGAGAAAAAGGTCAAATTAAATAGGAAGATCAAAACAAAGGTTTAACAATAATTCAAACCAAAAAATTTAGAATTTCAGGATGTAAAACTCTCTTTAAAAAAATTTCTGATTGTAAAATATTTCTTATCATTACGCTTAAAAAAGTACCAGACAGAAGAAATGAATACTATACAAAAGTTATTAAAGCCCTTTATGGGAAAGCCTTTAACAGTGATCATCAATGATGAAGATGAAACCCTGCATGTATTCGACTGGTCCATGTTAGAAAAAGAACATGATAAAATTATTTCAAAGACTAGCGGAATGATCGAATCTGAAAGGAGTGTTTTTTTAGAACACAATAGAAGCGATCTTATGGATATCTATGACTTTTACCTGGATGAAGACTGTATTGAAAAAGTGGAAAATAAACAATGGATTCCATTTGGAATCCTGGGCCTTTCTAGCAACATAGACAGTTATGCAGAAATGGATCATGCAGGCCTCCTTTTGTTGGATGTGAGTGAAGACCAAGAAAACCCTTCTGTGGTTTTTTACCTGGACTCTGAAGCAGAAACAATCGCCGCTTGTCTTGAGGAACTTGAGATTGCAGAAACGGAGGAAGACGATGATGATGATTTTGAAGACGATGATTTTGAAGAGGAAGACTTTGATGATGAAGATTTCGAAGATGAAGAAGGCAATGAAAAGAAATATTAAATTTTAGAGTAGCCTGGTGAATCTCACTTCATCAGGCATTTCTTATTATTTAGTTTTTTTATTTGTGTTGCTCTCACTATAAATTCAATTAATATTATCTCCTTTTAAGTCCTTAACTTTTTTCAAGACGATTTTTTATACTAAATATTCCCATGAATGGGAAGTTCTCCTTTGCTTCAACCAGTGCAGTTAAAAGGTCATCATGAGGAGTTATAAATATTCAGATGAAATTAATTGTATTATCCTTTTCGAAATGTATTTTCCGCTATGAGTAGTTTTCTTAATATTATTTTAATTAAATTTATTGTGTTCAGCGTATAGCTAATTTTTAACACACTTTTTATGAATATTCCAAGCATTGCGGGAAAAAGCAAACCACAGATGGTATTGAATTGTGACGTTCTTGAAAAGGAATTAATGTGGTTTAAATATTTTATAGAATATAGGGTTCGCAGGCACATAGGAGAGTCCGGAGCAGAAACCTGCTTTCCCGAACCTCCCGAACTGGAGGAGAGAACTTCCTTTTACGTACATTTTATAAAGCATTTTAATTTAAATTTTAGTGAACGCGTACTTGTACTTCTGGCATTGGCTCCACATCTAAAGCCTAATATCTTGGATGCTTTTTTCACTAAAAATTCTGACGGAAGAATATTTACCGAATTCGGTGGAAAAATCAGTCCGGCTAACAAATTTCTTCCTACAGCTGAGACATACATTTTTCTAATTGCCGGAAATGAATTATATCAGAGATTAAAAGCTATTGATATATTCAAACCCTCTTCAAGAGTGAGATTTGATAATATCATCAGCTTCATACCTGAATCTGAAGATTCCTTTTTAGATACAGAAGTCAAAATTACTCAGGAGCAACTTTCATTTATCCTTTCAGGAGAAGGGTATAAACCAAACTTTAACAGTTCCTTTCCTGCCACGCTTTTAAAGACGGGAATGAGTTGGGATGATCTCATCATTGCTCCAGAAGTTCTTGAGGAAATCAATGAGATAACAGTATGGATCAGACATGGGGATAATTTATTGCTGAACTATGGTCTTGGAAAAACTATTAAAAGAGGTTACAGAACCTTATTCTACGGACCTCCGGGAACGGGGAAAACACTTACTGCATCTTTAATAGGCAAAACCAATAAACTGGATGTATACAGGATTGACTTGTCAATGGTCGTTTCCAAGTACATTGGTGAAACAGAAAAGAATCTTGCAAATATCTTTGACCTTGCTGAAAATAAGAACTGGATATTATTCTTTGATGAAGCCGATGCATTGTTCGGCAAGAGAACTCAGACGAAGGATGCAAAGGACAGATATGCGAATCAGGAAGTTTCTTATCTTTTGCAAAGAATAGAGGACTTTCCGGGAGTAGTAATTCTGGCCACCAACCTTAAATCAAACATAGACGATGCATTTTCGAGGCGTTTTCAGTCTATGATATATTTCCCTATGCCAAGCCCCGATTTAAGACTGAAGCTTTGGGAAAATGCTTTTACAGATAAGTTTGAATTAAGCGAAAAAATAGATCTTAGAAAAATAGCTAATGAATATGAGCTTGCCGGTGGCGCAATCATAAATGTAGTCCGCTATTGTGCTTTAATGGCCTTGAATAGAAATTCAAATCTGATCACTTCAGAAGATCTGATCAATGGGATAAGGAAGGAGTTTAGGAAAGATGGACGGACGTCATAGGGGGTATATCTTAATCCCTTTCAAGATAATAAGACCAAAAACAACAAAAACTAACTCTATGGCCAACACAGTCCGACTGATTTGCCCTGAAATAAAAGAAACAGTAAGAGCATAATTACATTAAAACTGCCTCCATCTATAGATTTAAAACATAAAATAAAAAGGCTGTTATTGGATATCATAGAGGTCTATAAGGACCATTCGAATTGCTCAATAAAGCGTTGTTTAGGATATATAGAAGGTGGTCTTATTTTTCCCTCTAATGATGAAACCCCGAAACCCCACCTGACACCACAAACTTCATCACTTCCGAGCTTGGCGCCTGAATGATGGTAATGCGTTCTTTGGGAACTATATAAAGATTACCGGAGATATTATAGGAGTGTGGAAAATATACCGCTACTTTGTCAGGCAGATTAATCACATTAAGATCTGTTTGTGTGATGAAGCCTAATCTGTAAAAATCAAAATCCTTGTTCACCTTCACCATTACCGGCTGGCTAAACTTTTTCTTATCTCCCACAAATGCTCCCACTACATCTTTGGTAGATGAATAGATGAGATTTATAAGTGGAAGTTTATACAAAAAGTTTTCAAAAACAGTGAATGCCGGCTTGGCAATTAGTGTAGAGCCGAGATAACCTATGATCGTTACAACGGTAACAACGATAACTATTCCCAATCCTGGAAAGAGCTCTGTCTCAAACAAAGAGGGAACAAAGTTATCTACCCAGCGGATGAATACTACCAACACATATACTGTAAAAAACAGTGGTATTACAAACAGTAACCCCTGAAGGAAATATCTCAGAAATTTTTTCATAAGGTCAGGAAGCTGTTCCTGTCTCAGCGAATATATTTTTTATATAGGTGGCTACATTTTCCATAAGCCACATTGGAGTCGAGGTTGCTCCGCATATTCCGACAGAATCGGTTGCCTTAAACCAGTTGGGATCCAGTTCAAGTTCGTTTTCCACAAAATAGCTTTTCTCGTTTTCGGCTTTGCATACGGAATATAAGGCTTTTCCGTTGGAGCTTTTTTTCCCGCTGACAAACACTATTACATCATGCTCCTTTGAAAACTTCTGTAACTGAGGTTCTCTATTTGATACCTGACGGCAAATGCTGTCGTTGTAATCATAATTAACTACTTCGCCCCCCTTTTGTTCCTTCATTTTTTCCTCAATAAGGGCAGAAATCCTGTAAAAGCCCTTGGTACTTTTTGTTGTCTGGCTAAACAATGTTACCGGACGGTTAAAATCTATCTTTTCAAGATCTTCTTCTTTGGTAACAACTATAGCTTTATCTCTTGTCTGTCCGGTTAGTCCTACCACTTCAGCATGCCCCTCCTGACCATAAATGACAATCTGACCATCCACTTCCTCCATCTTATCAAATGCTGACTTAACCCTGTTTTGAAGCTTTAAAACAACAGGACAGGAAGCATCTACCAATTCAATATTGTTATTAAGAGCAAGCTGGTAAGTCTCAGGAGGTTCGCCGTGAGCCCTGATAAGGACTTTGCAGTCGCGCAGTTCTTTTAACTGCTCCCGGTTTATAACTTTTAGCCCTTTTTTAGTGAGGCGGTCTACCTCCATTGCATTATGTACGATATCTCCCAGGCAATAGAGTTCTCCTCCCTGATCCATTTCATCTTCAGCCATCTGAATGGCGAACTCGACTCCAAAACAATAGCCTGAATTTTTATCTATCGTAACGTTCATGTTTTTAATTTAACTAATTATAATCGAATTTTGGCTTTCAATCATTTTTCCCACAGAAAGATTAATCACAAAATCGACCTGTTCATCGACAGTCATGTGAGTGGTATCCAGCACATAGGCCTCTTCCGCTTTCTTTAACGGGCCTTCTTCCCTGGTCGTATCAAGATGGTCTCTTTTCGCTATATTTTCAATGATATCTTCAATTCCGACCACCTGCTTTTTTTCCAATAACTCCTGTTGACGACGAAATGCTCTAACATTCATATCCGCCTGCATAAAAATTTTCAATTCTGCTGTTGGGAAAACGGCGGTTCCGATATCTCTTCCATCCATGACCAGCCCTTTCTTCTTTCCCATTTTCTGCTGAAGTGCCACCATGTATTTTCTTACTTCCTTAATAGCGCTTACTTCACTTACATTTTCAGAAATATACATTTTGCGAATTTCATCTTCTACATTTAACCCATTCAGATAAGTTTCACTCCTGTTGGTTTTCGGATTAAAGACAAAAGTAATTTGGATATTTTCAAGCGCTTTATGAATTGCCTTCGGATCAGTGATATTTATATAGTGGTCGTGAAAATACAAAGTGGTTGCTCTGTACATGGCACCTGTATCGATATAGGCATATCCTAATTTGGAAGCAACTATCTTAGCCGTAGTGCTTTTACCACAAGCAGAGTACCCATCTATTGCTATGATAATTTTCTTCATTTAGTAAATATAAAGTATTGTAATCACTAAGCAAACAGAATTTACCGGTGTTTTTTTACCTCAGATTTTACAGTACCTTGTTCCTGTTTTAAACAAATTTTTGACGATTTGGGTTTAATGTGTACTCTTCTGCAACAATCTGATTTTTATACTATTTACAGTTTATCTGCAGTAATTATTCGTTAGTAACCTAAAAGTCCGCTCCTATTATTAGGTTAATTATTTTACTTCTCTTTTTACGAGATAACTAACGAAATCATACACAAGGAAATAGGAAATAACTTAGTATAATTCTAGGGTTAAAAGAATCAGGGGATGAAAAATATTAATAGGAAGCCCAGGGTCAATCCAGAGGCTTCCTATAAAAACAATAGTACTATTTAGTAATGATTACTTTTTCAACGCCTTGAATATTTCCTTTGGAATCTGCCAGTTTGAATATGTAAAGTCCTTCATTCCAACCTGCAGTATTAATGGAGGTATTCTTGTTTTGCAAGATTAATTTCCCAGTGAAGTCATAAACAAAAACCTCTGTTTTTTCATCTGTCCGGATATAAACCATATCCTTAGCGGGATTTGGATATAAGAAACCTGCTTTCTCTGTCTTATCCCTATAAGAAGTTATTACAGGCGTGGCAAAGGTATTAAAAACCGTGTTTGTTAAAATCGGCTCATTTTTATCAAAGACAATTCCTGCTTTATTTTTAATGATAGTTCCCTCCTTTAAATCCTTTTTAGGTTCCACTGAAAACCTTACAAATCCTTGAGCTTTTTCCTTATTGGTGGTGCTGTCAGGAAGCATGATATTCTCAAAATGAAACGCCACTACTCCTTCTTTAGATATTTCAGTGATTACAGGATGGGAAGACCCTAACACATTAAATGTTGAAAGATTTAAATTTAAATCAAGTGTATCATAAACTATAACAGTATATGCTGTATCATTACCTGTATTTTCAAATCTGATCAGGTAATTAAGGGCAGAGTTCATCGGAGTAAGGTGCTCTTCTCCTATGCCTGCAGGAGTCACTGATTTGTCGTTAGGATCATAAGAGCAACGCACTATTGTGCTTATATTGTCAAAAGTTGAGCTGACAATTGATTCGTTAGAGTAAATATCTGCAATCAGTTTAAAATTCAGTATTTCCCCAACTTTATCTCCTCCTGGAAAATGAATTTCAAAAGGAATTAATATGGCATCAAGTGGTAAGAATTCAGAAATTTCAAATTTCAGGGTATCAGTTTTGGAAGATACAGCATCAAGGGAATTGATTTGGGCAAGCGGATCTCCTATAAGTGTAAGCTTTATTAATTCTATCCCTTTTAGCCCTGTATTCTCAACCTTTATTGATCCCATGCCAATTGTCTCACAACGAGGCCAAGGGGTAAAGAAATTTGTGCAGATCTCAGGTTCAGGATTAGCTACTGTTATACCGATTTTATTTTCTCCCGAATTCTGCATAGTATAAGGTAATGTTGTAGAAATATAGTCAAATGTCCCTTGGATTTCCATGGTATACACCTCCTCCACTGAACCAACAAAAGAGAAGTTACCATTTCTATCCGGAAAAATTGTGATACCGGAAGGATTTATCGTTAAAGGATATTTACTAACACCAAACTCATAAGGATCCTGAATTCCATTCTTATTTATATCATAGTAAATGATTCCTTTAATAATATTCTGATCTCTTCTCATTCTCCAGATGGCAGATAGAGAATCTTCCCCGAATGCAGTATGTTTAAGCCAGATAAAGTTACTATCTCCAGCAATTCCGTCCAACCGTTGGAGTGGTTTGGGCAATGGAATACGGGTTGTATCATTATTATTAATTACGACAAGGCTAAGAGGTACCGACTCTGTCTGGTCAAACTCTATGAAATGAAAAAGATTTTCGCCATTTGATTTCTTGTATAAGAAAGAGAAATGATTATAACTTCTCTTTTCTTCAAACTTCAGTTCATCATCAAACAGGGAAAAGTAAATCGATTCGCGTGACGACGTTTCAGATGTATATCTCAGTATCAAGGTCCCATTGTCAAGAAAGGCATTAGAAAGGGGACTTCTTCCATCAAATCTTGCCCGATAAACTTCATTATTCTCTGTAAAGTCTGCAAAAAATCTGACAAATACTTTTCCGTTGCTTACCAACACAAATCCTTTTGAATAACTAAAACTAAAAACACCAGGTTTAAATTCTGTAATGCTGACTCCATATGGCCCACCAAGAGAAGTTATCGGGGCATCAAATGACTGAAGGGTATTATTAAAATAAGTGTATACTTTATTCTTCCCTGCTAAATACAGAATCCCGCATGATGGCTGTAATGTCCCCATTGGAGAATCTGCTGGCAAAAGCTTTTCCCAATCGTTCTTAGTATCTTCAAAAACATAAAATTCTCCTTTGTCTGTTAAAATCACACTACCGGGATTGTTTTGCAGCAAAGTTGGCCCCACTAAAGGCTTTGGAAGCTGGCTCTCATTGTTTGGATAAATTTTATAGTTATTTGTTTTATCAAACTGAATCAGCTTATCACCTTTGACAATCCAGATATACTTATTCGTTTGCCTGATCTGAATAAATGGCAATGAGGAAACTGAATCTCCTCCGAAATAGACTTCAGAATAAAATCCCAAATCAGTCCCATCATAAAATCCCAGGTAACTTGTGAATTTGGTTATTCCGCCCTCGTCTCTATACCCATAATAGCTGAAAGCAACTTTATCACCGGAGATTGTAAGGGAGATTGCATTTATACTTGAGTTAGGAATATTCGGGAAATTGGTATATCGTGCAGTATCTGTACCTTTAATCTTGAGTAAAGCATCAATTTCCAGGATCCAGATATTTCCATAAATATCAGTTTGGGGGGGCGCAGTTTGAGAAAGTGACTTAAAAGGATGAGCGACTCCATTAATCGGAAAGTTTGCCCAGGTATTTTCCTGAGCCTTTGCTCCAAAAGCAATAAAAATTACTAGTAAGATGTAGATTTTTTTCATGTCAAATTTTTTAGATAAAAAAAGTAATCAGAATAAAACTTTAAATTACAATCGTGGCATATTTTATTGATCATTCTTACAATAACTTTAAACAAAAAGACGACGATCATAGAGCTTTAATACGGATTAATATATCCCAGGTGAACGTATTTCAAAAAAAATACCCTTCAAGAAGGGTATCTCATAATATTTGTATAAAAAGAGCGACAATACAGTTACTTCCTATTATGTCAGCTTTTCATTTTTTTCCTCTCTTGGGAGTCCAGGCCTGACTTCGCCCTGAAGAGCAAGACAATGGAATAAATGAAATTAAAAAAATTAACACACCAACTCCTCTCCTAAAGATCTAGTTATTAAACTTTTAAACAACATTTATGTATTTTATATAAATAATCCGGTAAATTATTCCATTTCTAAAACCATATCATCCTGTTCAACCATTGTCCCCTCTGGAAGATAAATGCTTTTAATTTTTCCATCCTCCTTTGAAGTAATGGTAGTTTCCATTTTCATTGCCTCAACAACAAACAGCGGTGCGTTTTCTTTGACAGCATCTCCAACCTTTACCATTACCTGTCCGATTTTGCCCTGTAATGGAGCTCCTACCTGCTTGGTTGTTTCCACCTTTTTATGAGTTGGCCTTGTTACCTTAATGGTATTATCCTTCACCTGCACATTTCTGGTCTGCCCATTAAGTTCAAAAAACACAGTTCTCATTCCGTTTTCATCCGCAGCAGAACAATACAACATTTTCACAATAATTGTCTTTCCTTTACTCAACTTCACAAGGATTTCCTGATTGTTTTTTAAGCCATAAAAAAAGGCAAGTGTTGGGATATTGCTAACATCACCATATAGTTCTCTGTGTTTAGCATATCCTTCAAATACTTTTGGATACATCTTATAGCTCAGAAAATCAAGGAAAGTAGACGAGCTTCCGAACTGCTGTTGAAATGCGTCAAATTCTTTATCAAAATCTACAGGAGCCAAATGATCATTAGGTCTTTCTGTAAATGGCTTTTCCCCTTTAAGAATAATAGACTGAAGCTTTTCAGGAAATCCTCCGTATGCCTGTCCTATTTCACCTTTAAACAAACTGACGACAGACTCAGGGAAAGACAGGTATTGTCCTTTTTCCATAATATCTTTTTCAGTCAGATTATTTGATGTCATGAATAAGGCCATATCACCCACAACTTTAGAGCTTGGCGTTACCTTTATGATATCACCAAACATCTTGTTCACCAATGCATAATTCTGCTTTACCTTTTCAAACTTTTCTCCCAGGCCCAATGCCTCTGCCTGGGGCCTGAGGTTTGAATATTGCCCGCCCGGAATTTCATTTTCATAAACCTCTGCAGTGCCTGCTTTCAGGTCAGATTCAAAAGGATAATAAAACTCTCTTACATCTTCCCAATAGTTTGAATATTTGTTCAATGCGGACATATTAAACTTAAGCTCACGTTCATGGCCTTTCAGCATTGATACGATAGAATTAAAGTTAGGCTGAGATGTCAACCCGGACATAGATGCAATGGCCACATCAATAATGTCTACTCCTGCTTCCACTGCTTTAAGATAAGTCGCAGCCTGAATTGCCGAAGTATCATGTGTATGCAGATGAATAGGAATGCTTACCGCTTTTTTCAACTCTTTAATAAGCAGCTCCGCAGAATATGGCTTTAACAAACCCGCCATATCTTTAATACACAGAATATGTGCACCAAGATCTTCAAGCTGTCTTGCCATGTCAAGGTAATACTGCAGCGTATACTTCTTGTTGTCAGGATCCAGAATATCTCCGGAATAGCAGACTGCTGCTTCTGCAATGCCCCCCGTTCTTTCTTTCACAGCTTTGATACTTACCTTCATGGCTTCAACCCAGTTGAGCGAGTCAAATATCCTGAATATATCTACACCGTTTTCCCAGGTTTTCTCAATAAACTTTTCAATCAGATTATCCGGGTAAGCCTTATATCCTACTGCATTGGAACCTCTGATCAGCATTTGAAGCAGAATATTCGGAACAGCTTCACGGATCAGCTGAAGCCTTTGCCAGGGATCTTCATGAAGGAATCTCATGGCCACGTCAAAAGTAGCGCCACCCCATACTTCCATAGAAAAGACCTGAGGATGATTTTTGGCAAAACTCTCTGCTACCTCAACCATGTTTTTGGTACGTACTCTTGTAGCCAGCAGAGACTGATGCGCATCTCTGAAAGTTGTATCTGTAAACTGAATCGATTTTTGATCTTTCAGCCAATTTACAAGCCCCTGCGGCCCACCATTGGTAAGGACTTGCTTGGTTCCATCAGGATAAGGGCTATATTTCTCATAAAATGGGATTTGCGGTGTTCTGAATGTTCTCTTATCATCCACATTCTTTACATCCTGATTCCCATTCACTATCACGTTGGAAAGAAACTTTAGTGTCTTGGTTCCTCTATCCTGAATATTTTTGATATTCAACAATTCAGGATGTTCTTCTATAAACTTTACAGTAGCATGGCCTTTGATAAATTCGGGATGAGAAATAACATTCTCTAAAAATCCTATGTTTGTTTTTACACCTCTTATTCTGAACTCCCTAAGCGCACGATGAAGACGATCGCAAGCGCCCCTCAAGGTTCTTCCTGATGAAGACACTTTCACAAGAAGAGAATCGAAAAAAGGCGATATTTTAACACCCGGATAAGAACTACCTTCATCAAGACGGATACCAAAACCTGCTGCATTTCTGTATGCAATGATGGTTCCATAATCTGGCTTAAATCCATTGGCAGGATCTTCTGTTGTCACACGGCACTGAATGGCAAAGCCATTGCATTTAACATCATCCTGCCTGTATATGAAGATACAGGGGTCCGACAACTTATGACCTTTGGCTATCAAAATCTGTGAGCGAACGATATCTATTCCCGTTATTTCTTCAGTAATGGTATGCTCTACCTGGATACGTGGATTTACCTCTATAAAATAAACCCTTTCATCCTGATCCACCAGAAATTCAACGGTACCGACATTGTTATACTTTACATGTCGTGCAATTGTAAGCGCATAATTATAGATCTGTTGTTTAGTCTCCTCTTTCAAGACAGGACATGGAGCTACCTCTACGACTTTCTGAAATCTTCTCTGTACAGAACAATCTCTTTCATACAGGTGAACAATATTCCCATGATTATCTCCCATGAGCTGTACCTCTATGTGTTTCGGTCGGTCTATAAACTTTTCAAGGAAAACCGTATCATCACCAAAAGCTTTTAATGCTTCGGCTCTGGCTTCATTATATGCTCTTTCTAGCTGACTTTCATCGCGGATAACACGCATTCCCCTTCCACCTCCTCCGGCTGCGGCTTTCATCATCAACGGATATCCAATTCGCAGCGCTTCTTTCTTTGCAATTTCAAGTGAAACCAGGTTTTCTTTACTGTCCTCAATAATAGGCACCCCTGCACTGATGGCAATTTCCTTTGCTGAGACTTTATCCCCCAAAGCTTCCATCACCTCAGGCTCAGGACCAATAAAAATAATTCCTTCTTCTTTACACCTCCTTGCCAGATTTACATTCTCTGATAAAAAGCCATAGCCCGGATGTATGGCATCTACATGATGTCTTTTGGCAAGTTGAATGATTTGTTCAATGTCAAGGTATGGTTTTAGTGGTTCATTATCCCTTCCGATCTGATAGGCTTCATCCGCTTTATAGCGATGTAAAGAGTATCGATCCTCATAAGTATATATAGCTACGGTTTTTATTTTTAACTCAGATGCTGCACGTAATACACGAATAGCAATTTCACCACGGTTGGCAACCAGTAACTTTTCTAACTTTTTAAGTTGACTCATTAAACAGGAAGATTTATAAAGTGCAAAGAATTAAGATAGTGACCGGACAGAAAGAGTAAGCGTCCTAGTTGGGTCATTCAAAAATAATAAAAAAACAATACGAATGGCCGACTTAAAATACTTTTCTTTGAAAGGACTGGATCTTAAAGACCTTTTTCCTAAAAAAAATGCTGAACTACGAAAAGAAAAATCTCTTCATAATTCAGCATAAATAATTATTACCTACTGTAATTTATCGCGCCATCGCGGAAAGCAAATCCGCCTGAGTGATAATCCTCACATCATTTTTTTCATCGCGAACCAGAAGAGCTGTGTTATCTTTTGTTATCAGAGATGAAAGGACATCTATCGTATTATCCAATCCGACAAAAGTAAACGGAGCTTCCATTACCTCTCCCACTGTAAGATCTTTCAAGCCTGGATTTTCAATTAATTTCTTCAACACCTTAGAATCAGTCAGACTTCCAACAAAAGTATCACCATCTGTTACAGGGATCTGAGAAATGCCTTTTCCGTTAAGGATCTTCACGGCCTCTGCAACTTTATCATTTTTAGCAATCGTAATCAGCTTACCATTTTTCTGATCTGCAATGATGTCTTTTGCTGTCGCAAAACTACGGCTTTCAAGATATCCGTGATCTTTCATCCATACATCATTGTAGATTTTCGCAAGATACCTTGTACCATGATCCGGTAAAATAACCACCATCACATCATTATCAGTAAAATGCTCTCTTGCATACTCTAATGCACCGTACACTGCAGATCCGCTGGACCATCCGACAAATAGTCCTTCTTCTCTGGCCAGCTTTCTGGTCATGACAGCTGCATCTTTATCCGTAACTTTTATAAACTGATCGATCAGGCTGAAGTCAACATTTTTCGGAAGGATGTCTTCTCCTATACCTTCTGTTCCATAAGGGAAAATTTCGTTTTCATCAAACACGCCTGTTTCTTTGTATTTCTTGAATACGGAACCATATGTGTCAATACCTATTGATTTGATAGATGAATTCTTTTCCTTGAGGAATTTAGAAACTCCGCACATCGTACCACCTGTTCCGACACCGGCAGCAAAGTGAGTTACCTTACCTTCAGTCTGACTCCAGATTTCAGGACCTGTTGTTTCATAGTGAGCAGCGGTATTAGAAAGGTTATCGTACTGATTCGGATAAAATGAATTCGGAATTTCTTTATTCAATTTCGCGGCAACACAATAATAAGATCTGGGATCAGAAGGGGCTACGTTCGTAGGGCAAATAATAACTTCTGCTCCCAGTGCGCGCAATACATCCACTTTCTCTTTGGACTGTTTATCTGTAGTGGTAAAAATACACTTATAGCCTTTTGCAATAGCTGCCAGCGCAAGTCCCATACCTGTGTTTCCGGAAGTACCTTCTATAATGGTTCCTCCTGGTTTCAGAATTCCAGCTTTTTCTGCATCTTCAACCATCTTTAAAGCCATTCTGTCTTTTACAGAATTTCCTGGATTAAAATACTCTACCTTAACGAGTATTGTCCCTTTTATTCCTTTGGTTACTTTGTTAAGTTTTACCAGTGGAGTATTTCCTATAGCCTGAATAATTGAAGAGTAGTACATAAAAACTTAAAGTTTGCCTTTGTCAAAATTAGAAATAAGATCTTTGAAACAAAATTCCTGACCCGTAATTCAACAAAGTTTAGGGAAGATAAGTTTGGGGAAGCGGAAAGCTTAAAGTCAAAAGTGGAAAGTTAAAAGTTTTAGGTTGACAGGTAATAAGGTTTATGAATTGGCAGAGTGCCTTTCAAATAATTTCGGAATAGATAGTTTGTTGCAGGAACCCAACCTGTTGCTATTTATTTTACCAGTAAAATCAGCTATTATTTTTAAAGCAAACTTTTTATTTCACTTTTTGCTTTAAGCTTTCAGCTCTATTACTCTGTAGCGCCAGCAAGCAGATAAAGCACTGCCATTCTAACCGCCACGCCGTTTTCCACCTGATTCAGGATTACGGAATGATGAGAATCAGCTACATCACTAGACAACTCTACACCTCTGTTAATAGGTCCCGGGTGCATGATCATTATTTCTTTGTTAAGAGAATCTAACAAAGATTTATTAATTCCATAATATAAAGAATACTCCCTTAATGAAGGGAAATATTTGATGGTCTGTCTTTCAAGCTGAATTCTCAGAACGTTTGCAACATCGCACCACTCCAACGCTTTCTTAAGATCCAGCTCCACTTTTACGTTAAGATCTTTGATGTATTTTGGAAGAAGTGTGATAGGACCGCATACCATTACTTCAGCTCCTAACTTCTGCAATGCAAAAATATTTGAAAGTGCTACCCTTGAATGCAGGATATCACCGAAAATACAAACCTTCTTACCCTCTACATGACCGAATTTTTCCTTTATTGTGAACGCATCCAGCAAAGCCTGAGTAGGATGTTCATGTGTTCCATCTCCCGCATTCACAATTTTGGCTTTTATATGCTTCGAAAGATAATGAGGAGAGCCGACACTACTATGTCTCATCACGATCATATCCACTTTCATCGCAAGGATATTATTGACCGTGTCAAGTAAAGTCTCTCCTTTCTTTACAGAACTGGAAGACGAAGAAAAATTTATAACATCTGCTGATAACCTTTTCTCGGCAAGTTCAAAAGACAACCTTGTTCTCGTAGAATTCTCGAAAAAAATATTGGCAATAGTAATATCCCTCAAAGAAGGAACCTTTTTGATGGGCCGGTTAATTACTTCTTTAAAATTTTCCGCAGTATCTAAAATTAAATTAATGTCCTCTCTGGTGAGGTCTTTGATTCCAAGAAGGTGTTTAACACTTAAATGCTGCATTGTCAGGTTTTATTAATCAACCAAATATTATCGTCTTTCAATCCTTCTTCCTTTAATTCAACCAACACTTTTTCGGATTCAAGGCAATCCACCTCTACACCGATATAATTAGGCTGAATTGGAAGATCTCTGCTGTATTTTCTGTCTACAAGTACCAAAAGTTCAACTTTTCTTGGTCTTCCGAATGCTGTCATGGCATCCATAGCAGCACGGATCGTCCTTCCTGTATAGAGCACATCATCTACAAGAATTACATTTTTATCTTCAATAAGAAAAGGTACCTTAGTGGCATTGGCTTTCAAAGGATTGTCTTTTCTCCTGAAATCATCACGGAAAAAAGTAACATCCAGATAACCAATTTTTACTTCTTTTTGAAGAATGTCCTGTAGTTTTCTTTGAATACGTTCTGAAAAGCTAACACCTCTTGGCTGAATACCAAGAATAACAGAGTTGGAAAAATCACCGTGAAGTTCAATCAACTGATGACACAGTCTGTCGATCGTTATTGAAAGATGTTCTGTACCGATGATGAGTCTTTTTTCCATTTAAAAATTTTTCAAAGATAATAATGAACTGATTTTATTCGAAAAATTATAAGATTTTTATTTCTCGGACAACTCAATAACTCTGTCAAACTCTTCTTTCTTTACAGGTGTTACAGAAAGTCTTGACTGCTTCACTAAACTCATGCTACCCAGTATTTTATCTGCCTTTATCGTCTCTAAAGTAACAGGACTTTTCAACTTTTTATGAGGCCCCAGATCTACTACCACCCAATTGGCATCATCTGTTGTCGGATCCTGATAAAATTCCTTCAGGACTTTTGCTATCCCCACAATTTCCTTCCCTTCATTGCTGTGATAAAAGAGCACCAGATCTCCTTTTTTCATGGCTTTCAGATTGTTACGGGCCTGATAATTTCTTACTCCGTCCCAGAAAGTAGATTTATCCTTCTGAAGTTGGTCGAAAGGATATTTGAATGGTTCTGATTTTACTAGCCAGTAATTCATTTTTTAGATCACAATTTCATTTCAAAATTAACTTTTTCCTTTAAACCCAAAAGAAAATCTTTCGAATGGAACCCATATTCCTTTAAAAACATTTATGAGCGTAAACCTTCATTGGTTTCTCCTCATTTTTATTTTAATTTTGAATTAATGGGCAATCAGGAAATTATCAATATCTTCAAACTCACAGCTTCATTAATGGAGCTGCATGAGGAAAATTCTTTCAAGATCAGAACATATCAAAATGCGGTCTACAATCTTGATAAAATATCCAGCGACTTAGCTTCACTTTCATTAGAAGAACTTGCTTCTCTGGAGGGGGTTGGGAAAAGTATCGCCGGAAAAATTCAGGATTTGAATGCTACAGGTACCTTCCCCGAATTATCTTCTTTGTTGGCTCAAACTCCCAAAGGAGTCATTGATATTTTAAATATAAAAGGGATCGGTCCTAAAAAGGTGCGAAGCATCTGGAAAGAACTTGACATCGTTTCCACTGAAGCCTTGCTTGAAGCTTGCAATGAAAATAAAATTGCCACCTTAAAAGGTTTTGGTGAAAAAACCCAGGAAAGCATTAAAAAGGAGTTAATGTTTGCTTCGGCTCAAAAAGACAAATGGATGTATGCTGAAGCCGAAGCTACCGCTTTAAAGCTGGAAAAAGACCTTTCTGCACTAAACCTAAAAGTATCGCTTGCCGGAGACATTCAAAGAAAATCCGAGACTTTAGATACTATTCAGCTTATTGTCGGAGAGAACCAGCCGAAAAAAGTATTTGATGCAGTTAGCGGAATAAAAACACTTGAGCAGAATATAAAAGCATCAGGACCATTTGTATGGAGGGGTAAAGATCTTTTAACAGAGATCAAAGTTGAAGTAAAAATCTGTCCGGAAGAGCGTTTCGGCAACTTTACATATCTTAATTCAGCCTCCTCTTTACATCTAAAGGCAGATCTGGGAAATTCCTCAAACTTGTTCCAGCTTCTGACTTCAAAAGACTTTAAGAATGAGCAAGAAATTTTCACTCACCTCAATTTTCCATTCATAGTTCCTGAGCTTCGCGAAGGATACGATGAAATAGAAAAGGCAAGAGAAAACAAACTCCCTGAACTCATTACCTACAAAGACCTGAAAGGAACGCTGCACAACCACAGCACCTATAGTGACGGTGTTCATACGCTTGAACAAATGGCTTTGTATTGCAAGGAGCTTGGATTCGAATATCTTGGAATCAGTGATCACTCCAAATCTGCCTTTTATGCAAATGGACTGCAGGAGTTTCGCATTGTAGAGCAACATGCAGAAATCGACGCTTTGAATAAAAAGTTAACACCATTCAAAATTTTCAAAGGTATAGAATCTGATATACTGAATGATGGCAGTCTTGATTATGAAGATTCTGTTTTAGCATCTTTTGATTTTATAGTTGCCTCTATCCATTCCAATCTCAAAATGGATAAAGCAAAAGCTACTGAAAGGCTGATTAAAGCAATCGAAAATCCTTATACCACAATGCTCGGCCACCCGACAGGAAGATTGTTACTTAAAAGAGAAGGATATCCCATAGACCATAAGAAAGTAATTGATGCCTGTGCAGAGAATAATGTAATTATTGAAATCAATGCCCATCCGAGAAGGCTTGATATGGAGTGGAAATGGGTAAGATATGCACTGGAAAAAGGTATCATGATCAGCATTAATCCTGATGCACATGAAATGGAAGGATATCTGGACATGCACTATGGAGTGCATGTGGGAAGAAAGGCCGGCCTTACGAAAAAGATGACTTTTAATGCCCTAAGCATGGAGGAAGCAGAACAATATTTCAACAAAAAGAAAAGCAGCTCTACGACTTCTTCCAATGCCTAAAGTACTGGTTTTACGATTTTCATCCATAGGCGATATAGTGCTTACAACCCCTGTTGTAAGAAATTTAAAGCAACAGCTTTCCGGCGCAGAGGTGCATTACTGCACCAAAAGTCAATTCGGGATTCTTTTTGAGAATAACCCCTATATTGACAAGGTATTTTATCTTGATAAATCGCTAAACAACCTGATTAGCGAGCTTAAGAAAGAAGACTATGATTATGTCATCGATCTTCATAACAATCTTCGCACATCAATCATCAAATGGAGACTGGGGAAAAAGTCGTTTACTTTTGATAAGCTTAACCTTAAGAAATGGTTGCTGGTAAATCTTAAGTTGAATACGTTACCCTCTCTGCATATTGTTGACAGGTACATGGCTACTGTTAAAAAATTAGGTATTACCGATGATACTAAAGGGCTTGATTATTTTATTCCATCCAAAGACAAAGTCAACCCTCAGAACTTTGGATTGGAACCGGATAAATATATTGCATTTGCCATAGGTGCTCAACATGCAACGAAAAGACTTCCCCTTCAAAAACTTATTGAAGCATGCTCTTTGCAAGATATGCCAATTGTTCTTTTGGGAGGGAAGGAAGATAAAGTTTCAGGTGATTCGGTTGTGGAAGCCTGTAAAGGTTTGCCATTTCCGGTTATTAATCTGAGCGGACAACTTTCTCTGAATCAATCCGCTTCTTTTCTTGAACAGTCAAAATTTGTGATAAGTCACGATACCGGACTTATGCATATAGCATCTGCGTTCAAAAAGGAGATTTATTCTATATGGGGAAATACAGTTCCAGAATTCGGGATGTTTCCTTATCTAACAAAATATCATATTCTTGAAAAGAATAAATTAAGCTGCCGGCCTTGTTCAAAAATTGGCTATAAACAGTGCCCAAAGGGACATTTTAAATGCATGAATGAACTCGACCTCAAACAAGAATTTGATATAATAAAAAAACAGGAAAACCCGGTTTCCCGAGCCTTCCCGAATTAATAACCTTAACTTTGGTTGCGAACAACCATTTATATAACGCCCCACATTTATAAATAATTCATTGGGTGACAATTTAATTTTACAGCGAATTAAACTCCCTCTACTTAACCATTGTCGGCCTTCAACCTATTAGCAAGCCCTCAAAATGAGACAATTGCCAAAATGAAACGCTTAACCAATTTGGGTATATGCCAAGACGCTTGCACCACCTTCCGGCGTTTTCTTGCTTTTACAAAAAAAAGAGCCTTTGATTGGTATCAATCAAAGGCTCTTTTTGCATTAAGAACTAAATATTTATTGCTTTATGATATTTCCCGAATTAATAAGCTTTCCATCTTTGAAAAGTATCACGTGATAGAAACCTGGTGTCAGGCGTTCTCCAAATGCAGTTTTTCCACCTGAGTTTGATTCGAATGCCAATCTTCCCAATTCATCATAAACTCTAATCATTGAATTCTCAGGAGCTTCAATTATAAACTCAGAAGCAGAAGGATTTGGGAATATTACTAGTTTACCAGAGGCAGTGCCATCAATTGATGAAACCACACGACACTTATCACTTTGAGGGTCTAGCACAGCATAAACCGGTGTTCTTGCACAAGCATTGCCAGCTTGAATTTTAATATCAAAAACACCAGGGAAAGAGGCTGCTTCATCATCTCTTGTATCATCTGTTATATCTATTATACCTGCAACATCCATTGCTGAGAAATTTGCTCCGCTTTTAAACCATACAATTTGAGAATAACCACTTGGGAGATTGGAAGGAGGAATTAGTTCATAGGAACCGGCTCCCGGAATTTCAATAGGTGTATCAAAATTAAAAGTATAATAAGTGTTGAATGGCGCATTACTCTGAATGCCAGTACAAGCAACTTCACCTGATGAATAAGTGCCTAGAACAGTACCATTTTGTTTCAGATCAAACATTACCTTTACTTTATCTCCATTATTGCAGGAATAGATAAAAGGCAATACTTTCATTTGAGTTATGGTAAATGCTCTTGATGCGGTAAATCTTATTCCAATAGATCCTCCATTCTGAGGAGAGGCAAGGGCATTTGACGCTGAAGTAGGTCCTGCAGTTGCAGAAATTGAATTTCCATCCTGAACATAATAGGTTTTTGAAGAAGTGATACTAGGACTATATTTTAAACCTGTCGCAAGTGAGCTTCCTCCTGTTGCATCTGCATACCACTCATAAACACCAGTTGTTGCATTTACTTTCAGATTAGCCCTTCCAGCCTCACAAATCGTATCATTTACAACGCTCAATAGTTTTGATGTGATTACAATATTATCGGATTTTGAAGGACATCCTGTTGCACTTACTGTTCCCACATACGTTCCAGCCTCTCTTGCGATGAATCTTTGAGCTGTAGCACCACTGATTGCCTTGCCATCTTTTGTCCAGCTATATGTGAAACCTGTGCCGGAAACGCCTAGATCCAGTGTTATTGAAGTCTGGCTGCATAGTTCCTGATCAGGGCCAAGATTAACTGCTGGTAATACTCCAAAAATTTCGACACTTGCTTCGGTAAACCACGAAGTAAGAGAATCAAGTCTGCACTTGTAAACCCCGGCCTCAGTAATTGTCAGAGTGTTTTTAGTTGTTGATGCCGGAGAGATCATAACTCCATCTTTGAACCAAGTAAATGTTTTAACGTTGTCTATTGCCACTTTTGAATGAAGCAAATGACTTGTTTTGCCACAGATCGATCCGTTGGATCCAAGATCAGGAGTTGTTTTACCAAATTTTGCAGTATTCACAGGGGCAAGTTTGGAGTTGATAAACCCAAGGACGCCTACAAGGCAGGCATTGTAATCAATACCACTTTCGGAATATTTATATTGATCAATGTGATCAACATAAGAAGATGGAGATCTTGAGCCCCCAACCAATAATCCCACTTGTTGATTTTTGGTAGGAATTACCATTGCCATTTTAGGTCCTCCATCAGCAGGATTTTCATCATTCAGGAAAACATTTCTATGATGAGGATGCTTTGGAGAATTAGCTCCGAAACCAACAACAAATGAATAGTTTGAAGAATTTTTACCAAGAAGATAATCTATGTTGTCATAAATAAATTTATGAGGGGTAGCATCAGTGCCGTTGAGCTTTTGCCAAAGGGCAACTAGTAAAGCCGCATTTGCATTATAACGCAATACACCCCAGGACAAATTCCCCTGAGTAAATTGCCCATCCGCCTGTGTCTTAGCCAAATAAAGATCATTTATAATAGTATTAAAGGTAGATTTTGCACCAGATTTCTCTAACAAAGCCAGGTTATAGATTGCGATTTCACCATTGTTTTCATAATCAAAACCAAAATTATTTCCGGTAATATCATAAGCTCCGGCATTATCTTTATGAATAGTGAATTTTAGAGCTTCATCTTTATAACTCGTTGTATTGGTAGCCCAGAACAATTCAGCACACATTGTTGCGTAATCATCTTTCCAGTTCTTGTTTGCACCATAAAATCCCCCCTCAAATGCCCCCACTGTTCCGGGATGCGCTTTAGCGTAACTATAAGCGTATAAGGCGTGTTGTAAACATAAGTCTGCATAAGCAGGATCAAAAGGTCTGTACATTCTCGACATTAAAGCTAATGTCGCGCCACAGAAAGATGGCATAGATGCATCATTAGGGTTTTTGTATACAGGTCTTGGATTTCCACCATCTCCAACTGCCAGCGTTTGCATCTTAACAGATGTTACCCATTTGTTATGGTCATAATTACTATTCCCTACCTGATAATAAAAAGTAGTGGCGCTTCTTGTACACTTTATAAAATAATCAGTGGCATGTTTTACCTCATCAAGAATGTCAGGGATTCCATTAGGATCATGCTTTTTGCCTTCCCAGCTCCAGTCTCCGGATGCTTTGTACCCTTTATATTCATATGAATAATAATCATCATATCCTGCGGGAAACTCTGCATACGCCTTAAGAAGCATGTAGGCCGAATAAAACTCTGTCTGGCCGTACTTTACATGGTCTCCGCAATCATGCCAGCCACCCGAAAGATCGTAGCCATCTGTGTCCTTATCGTTGATAAAAGATTTACCTCTCAAGGCCTCAGGAACCCCTGCCGGTAAATGCCCGGAAATTAACCAATTGTTTTCACCGGATCTTTGCCCCCCATACATTCTGGTTGTCATCCACAGAGCTTTTTTATAATCCTGAGTAGCAAATCCTTGTGCCATTGCACGGAAGTCTACTGCTAAAAGTGATATTGAAATTAGTAATACTAATAAAGGTTTTTTCATTTCCTAAATTGGTTTTAATATATAGAATCCAGGCAAAATACCAGATTGTATATACTATTTCAATAGAAATTGTAACCTACCGGAAAATAATTGTAAAAATTGAATTTATGAATTGAAACCGAGAGCTTTAAGAAAGGCCGCCTAAAAAATAAAAAACCCGCGTTACCACGGGTTAAGTTCTTTTGCCTCTGTAAATAAAATAATTTATATTTTCTTTACATTCACCGCGCTAAGGCCTTTTTTGCCATCAACCACTTTGAAAGCAACTTTATCATTTTGCTTTACTTTGTCTTCAAGACCTGTCACATGAACAAAAATTTCCTGGTTTGAACTTTCATCTTTAATGAAACCATAACCTTTGCTCTCATTGAAGAATTTGATTGTACCTGTATTCATAAAATAAGTAATTAATTTCCCTAAAGTTAAAAAAATATTTAATATATGCCTACAAAATGGCAAAAAAATTACATCAAAATTTTTTTTTAAAAGGAGAGACTTCTGGTTAATCCTCTCCTTTATTTAGCTTATTTTCAAGCAAAAAGATAATTTTCTCTTTATCAGAAAGCTGCTGTTTTAGTAAATCAACCTCTTTTTTCATACGCTCATTCTCTTGAATTAATTGATCATTGAGAATTTTCTGGTCTGACAAAGCTTTCATAATATCTTCTTTTTCAGAAGATTCTGCTTTCCATTTAAAGATATCCTCAACAGTAACTTCTAAAATAGAAGCTATTTTCTCCAGACGATCTACAGTTAGAGAGATCGCTCCGCGTTCAATTTTACCATAAGTTGAATAGTCAATACCTAATTGATAGGCAAGATACTCCTGACTTATTCCCTTTTGCTTTCGAATTGATTTTATATTTAATACAACGCCGCTCACTTATTAACAAATTTAGATAATGGAAATATCCTATAACAGGGTATAAAAAGACTACTACAAGAGTTTAAATATCTGAAAGAGTAACAATTAGGCTTTTAAAGCTTATATATTCTTTTTATTCCTGTGCTGAATAAAGAACAACGAGACAAAAATTAAAATTCAATTAAAAGCACTGAGACTGAATATAGATTTAAAAAAGAAGGGCAGGTTTTAATTAAAACCTGCCCTTCATAGCAAAACATGTTAAATCCCTGTAAAAATTACATTGATTTAAGTAAATAAGATTTTAGATCAGAGAAGTCAGAAGTTAATGGAAAAGCTTCTTTTTTCTTGTTGACAACAGTCTGAAGACGCTCAGGAAGTTCTATTTTCTTATTGATAATCTCTTCAACAACTTCTATAAATTTGCTTGGGTGCGCCGTAGCCAGAAATACGCCTGAAAATTTTTCGCCTGTTGTTTTCGCATACTCTTTTAAACCCAGATAAGCAACAGCACCGTGAGGATCCATAATATAGCCTCCAGCCTTATAAACTTTCTCTATTGCTTGAGCAGTTTCCTCATCATTATATCTTGTTCCGAAAATATCTTTCTTAATTGCCTCAAGATCCTTTCCGTAAAGCTCTACAAGTCTCGCATAGTTGCTGGGATTTCCAACGTCCATTGCATTTGAGATTGTAGCTACTGAAGGACGAGGATTAAAAATACCTGTTTCAAGAAATTCAGGGACTACATCATTGGCATTTGTAGAAGCGACAAATTTATGAATAGGTAAGCCCATTCTTTTTGCGATAAGCCCTCCGCAAAGATTTCCAAAGTTTCCACTTGGTGTTGAGAAGACGACTGGCAGCCCTAATGACTTCAGTTTTGAATATGCATAAAAATAATAGAATGACTGAGGAATCAGTCTGCTGATATTTATACTATTAGCAGAAGAGAGATTTATTTTGTTATTGAGTTCTTTATCCAGAAAAGCTTCTTTAACCAGTCTTTGACAATCATCAAATGTACCATTAACCTCAAGCGCTGTTATATTCTGACCTAAAGTGGTTAATTGCTTTTCCTGAATATCGCTTACTTTTCCGCTAGGATATAGAATAGTGACTTTGATTCCCGGCATACCAAGAAATCCTTGTGCTACGGCACTGCCTGTATCTCCGGAAGTCGCTACAAGTATATGAATTTCCTTTTTTTCCTTTTGAAGGAAATACGACATGATCTTAGCCATGAATCTTGCTCCAAAATCCTTGAATGCAAGAGAAGGTCCATGGAATAATTCAAGAACTGAAATATTATCCTCGACTTTTACCAGTGGAGCATCAAAAGAAAGTACATCGTCAATGATCTTTTTCAGATCTGCATCAGGAATTTCATCTCCTATTAATGTTTTGGTAACCTGAAAAGCAATTTCCTGAAAAGAAAGCTTATCAATAGTTTCAAAAAAGGCAGATGGTAACTGAGGAATAGATACGGGCATAAATAGACCGTTATCATCCGGCAAACCTTTAAATACAGCTTCTTTAAAAGATACTTCCGCTGCAGAACGATTGGTACTGTATAATCTCATTTTATAATGACAATTTTAGTCCAGAATTTGTGGACCTGAATTATTGATTTTAGAAATATAAACTTCGCTTCCTATTTGGATTGAGTTCAGCACTTTTTGCATCTCACTGCCAACTTTATGAGCGATTTCTTCAGACGTACTAAGGGCAAATATTGATGGACCTGAACCTGATATTCCACAGCCAAGTGCACCTGCACTTAAAGCTGCTTGTTTCACGTCTTCAAATCCAGGAATAAGAATTGCTCTTATCGGTTCCACGATCACGTCTTTCATGGATCTTCCGATTAACTGATAATCAGAAAGCATAAGTCCTGCGATTAATCCTCCTACGTTGCCCCATTGAGTGACAGCATCTCTTAAAGGGATCTGCTTCTTCAATATTTCACGGGCATCTTTCGTCTGAACTTCCACCTGAGGGTGAATAATAGTAGAGTATAAATTTGCAGGAGTAGGAATTTTGATCACATCCAGGGGATCATAACTTCTGATCAAAACGAATCCTCCCAGTAATGATGGCGCTACGTTATCGGCATGAGCACTACCACATGCAATTCGCTCGCCTTCCATGGCGAATGGAAGCAATTCCTGCTGATTAAGTGGCATACCTAATAATTGATTTACAGCAAATACTCCGGCTACAGCACTGGCAGCACTTGAACCAAGTCCACTGCCTAAGGGCATCTTCTTATGCAGTGTAATATCAATACCTGCATCAATCTGAAGATGCTTAAGAAAACGAGAAACAGCAACGCCAACGGTATTTTTATCCGCATCTTTCGTCAATCTTCCTTCATCACCTGTAATTGTTGTAATCTTTACTCCAGGTGTAGATTTTTTAGTAAGCACTACCTCATCACCAGGGTTCTCTACCGCAAAGCCAAGCACATCAAACCCACAAGCCACATTTGCCACAGTAGCAGGGGCAAACACTTTTATACTATCTTTCATACTAGATAAAACTTTTCAAATAATTGCTTATGCTGATAATTTCAGCAAAAACGCCCGCAGCAGTAACTTCTGCACCTGCGCCCGGACCTTTTATAACCAAAGGTCTGTCCTTATACCGTTCCGTCGTGAAAGCAATCATGTTATCGCTTCCGCTCAAAGAGTAAAAAGGATGAGCAGGACCAACAGCTTCAAGACTTACTCTTGCTTTGCCATTTTCAAGGGTTGCAATAAATCTAAGCACGTTACCTTTCTTCGCTGCCTCATCTCTTCTTGCTGAGAAAACATCATTGTTTTTCTCAAGCTGAACAAAGAAATCTTCAATTGTTTTAGCCTTTCTGCAAGGCTCTGGAAGAATATTCTCCACGTTTACATCACCAATTTCCAGAGTGTAATTTGCTTCCCTTGCCAATATCAGTATCTTTCTTGCAACGTCCATTCCGTTAAGATCATCCCTTGGATCCGGCTCTGTATATCCTTTTTCCTTAGCTTCCTTAACTACCTCACTGAATTTTGTTCCTTCCTTGAATGTATTAAAGATAAATGAAAGGGTACCTGAAAGAATACCTTCAATTTTCAATATTTTATCTCCGCTGTATTTAAGATCCTTAAGCGTATTGATAACCGGCAGTCCTGCCCCTACGTTCGTTTCATAAAGGAATTTCACCCCATGCTTGAAGGCTGCAGACTGAATCTTTTGATAATCCTTATATAATCCTGAGTTTGCCAGCTTATTAGGAGTTACGATAGAAATGCTTGTATTGAGAATGTCTTCATAATGCTCAACAACATCTTTACTTGAAGTAGAGTCCACGAATACAGAATTCTGAAGGTTCAGACTTTTCATTTTCTCAACAAAAACAGACATCTTCATCTTTTCTCCGTCTTTCTCAAGCTTTCCATTCCAGTCTTTCAGATTTATTCCATTTTCATCCAAAAGCATTTTTTTGCTGTTAGCAATACCAATGATATTAATCTTCAGAAGTCTTTCTTTAAGCAATTGTGAAGACTGCTTTTGTATCTGTTTCAAAAGGGTACTTCCTATAAGTCCCAAACCTACTACAAATACATTCAACGTACGAATATCAGACAGGAAGAATGATTCGTGCAGAGAGTTTAATGCTTTGGATAAATCATGCTCCCCTATTACTACTGAAAGGTTTAATTCAGAAGATCCCTGAGCAATAGCACGAATATTAACACCGTTTTTACCTAGTGAAGCAAAGAATTTTCCAGCTATGCCTGGAGTATTTCTCATGTTTTCACCAATAATAGCAACGATAGACAAATCATATTCTACAATCGCATTGTCAATTTTCTTTGCCTGAATTTCGTTGGCAAATTCTTCATTGATCAGCTCTGCTGCATATTCCGCCTCCTTAGGTTCTACTGCAAAACAAATAGAATATTCAGAAGATGCCTGTGTAATCAATATGACATTAATTTTCTTCTTCGCTAATGAGCCAAACAGACGCGCAGAAACTCCCGGAACGCCCATCATACCGCTCCCTTGAAGGCTGATCAATGCGATCTCACGGATTGAACTGATCCCTTTAATCAGAAAATCATTGGCTTTGGTTTTGGCACTGATGTAGGTCCCTTCAAACTCCGGATTGAAAGTATTTTTGATCCAGATAGGAATTTTTTTATTAAATGCAGGCTGTAATGTTGGAGGGTAAATAACTTTAGCACCAAAATGAGACATTTCCATTGCTTCCACATAAGAGATGGCTGGCAAGGTAAATGCTCCTTTAACTTTCTTAGGATCTGCAGTCATCACCCCATCTACATCCGTCCAAATCTCTATTTCCTCTGCTCCCAAAGCTGCACCCAATACAGAAGCTGTATAATCAGAACCTCCGCGACCTAAAGTAGTAGTTTCACCTTTTACAGTAGAACTGATAAAACCTGTAATGGCCTGGATTTTTTTGGTAGCCTTAAAATGTTCTTTTATATTTTTATCTGTTGCTTTGAAGTCAATAATTGCAGCACCAAAACTATGATCTGTAACGATCAGCTTACGAGCATCGCAGAACTCAGTATCAAGACCAGATTGTTTCATAAATTCAGAAACAATGTAGGTTGACATTCTCTCTCCAAAGCTTACTACAAGATCTGTTGTTCTCGGAGAAAGTTCTTTAAGAAGAAATACGCCGTGCAGCAAGTCTTCAAGCTCGTTGATAAGCATTTTAATATGAGCCACCACTTTGCTCTGCACTTTTATATCTATAAGCGATTTTACAGCATTGATATGCTTATTCTCAATGGATTTAAGAATTGCATGATAGTCTTCATTACTTTCAGCAGCTTTTTTGCTTACTTCAATCAGCTGATTGGTAATTCCCGACATTGCTGAAAAAACTACCGAAAATTCCTGCTTCTTTTTTTTATAAGAAAGTAGAATATCTACTACCTTTCTGATACTATCTGCAGTTCCAACTGAAGTCCCGCCAAACTTTAAAATTTTCATTACCTCTAGATTCCGAATTACAATTTATCCAATAAATAATCGGGCAAAGTTAAGATTTTGAACCTCCCGTCCCAAGTTTTTAGTTTTTTTAATTCAAAATCCTGCCAGCCAACTAATAAAATATTTTCTGAAATCAAAAAAAACCTTAAGGTCAACCTTATATCAGAGTAATTTTCAACACGATATAATGCGCCTTAACATTAATTATTTTTTCAGAGTTCTTCTGTTAAGGAGGAAGAATGCGATTGGTCATTTTTAATAGTTATGGAAAAAAAAATACAGCTTTATTTATACCTACTTTTTGTAATATCAAATATTGTGGGGTTTAGCAGTTGTCACAGAAAACCGGAGGATGTTGTAAGAAACTATCTTGACCTGACCTATATCGAGTCACGGCCGGATGATGCATACGACCTATTATCATCTGAGGATCAAAAGATTAAAACAAGGGATCTTTTCATCAGAGAAATAAACAGAAAGAATTATCTTAAGAAAAAACTTCCAAAGAATGTAAGAAAACAATACAAGTATGAAATCGTGAAAACGGAAAAAAGAGCAGATACTTTAATAGTATACACTAAACTATACAAGCCTGATGCAGAAGAGATTATGAGGGAGTTAGGTTTTTTCATGCTGAATTCAATAAGCGGCAATGAAGATAAAATTCCAGATCCTGAAAATGCACTTTTTAGTCTGATGGAGGAAAAGCCTGTAGTAGTGATCTCTGAAGAAAAAATTTTCAAAGTAGTTTCTGAAAAAAATGATTACAAAATCTTTCTGAATTTCAGCAAAAAAAAATCGGCGAAAAACATAAAAAATTACAAGCTGGAAGAAAGGATTTCAAAAGCAATCAGAGAATTACGCTTTGAAGAGGCTCTTTCCCTGCTTAAGGTCAAAGATTCAGTAGAAGGACGCTTATCCCAACAAACTTCGGACATACAAAGCATTCTGAAGCATACTGTTACACTTGGAAAAACCTTAAAAATGGGAAATCTTGAAATTACAGCTCTTTCGGCAGAGATAAGACCTGTAAAATTTCGGTTGGACCGTACACCTGGTGAAAGGACCAGAGAACTAACCAGTGACGAACAATACTTTATTCTGACATGTAAAATATTCAATCTCTGCAATCAGGAATTCTTTTGTCCGAAAGAAAAATTATCAATAAAAGGAGATGTAAACGTACAAGATAATTTTGGGAACCAGATGCATGAAATAGCTATCCCGGAAGGAATTAGTACAATTGATGGCAACAGTTACAAAAACCTTAGTCCGGGAGAATCCAGAACTATGGAGTTTATTTGTGAAGTGCCCTTAGTTTTACAGGCGGAGAAATATTTATGGAAAATCAAATTAAACACAGACAACCGCAACACAACGATGAACGCTTATATCCTTTTAAAAGAAAAAGAGATTCAAAGGAAAATCAAGCAATAGCATGGACAGATATTTTTGAAGTGATGGGCATATAAATAAAAACCAGCCTTGGAGTGCTTCAGGTTAGCCTCCTATTGAGCATTTATTTGCCCAGCAGCCCCTATCAAGTTTGCAAAAAGAGCACTTCTCAGTTATACCGGCCCTTCTCATCCTCGCAGATATCAGGAGTCGCCTTTATAGGCTTATAACCAAATATTATTTATTATACCTTGTATACCATTTCTGTTCCTGTTTTTTTTCTTTTATTTATGGAAAAATAAAAATTGGGCCGCGCAAGAAGTAATTGATAATGAGAGGATGATTATTCTCAAAATGCTAAACAAACAGTATTGCAATATTTAGAGTTATTTTTTTGCAGATTTTCAATGAACTCTTTTTGAAAAATCTGCATTTTAGCTTAACTTTGTGCTTTCTTTTATTATAAGAAATGGTAAATACTTTTACATATTCTAACCTCATCTCGACTCCCACAACCATGGGTGCAGGAAGAATTTTACCATTCAGGAACCCCAGGCCTTAGGCCGGTATACCTCTTGAATTACCCATGTGGTAATTCTGCTCTCAATTCACTTTACTCATTTTAATATTTAAAAAGGGCTTTTTAAATATAAGCCGGGGTTAATTTTATCAATTTATTTTATCTGAGCAGAAAAATGGCTGATTTTATTGTAACTATTGCTGGGGAAAAACACAAAGTTCTTGCAGAGGCAATCTGTAAAGAAATGGAAGAAAGTGCCAAGGCACGTGGTACCGGTATAGCTAAAAGAAATCCTGAATACATAAAGAAAAAAATGGAAGAAGGCAAAGCCGTCATTGCCACCACTAAGGATGGCAAATTTGCTGGCTTTTGCTATATAGAAACCTGGTCGCACAATAAATATGTTGCCAATTCAGGATTGATTGTATCTCCGGAATTCAGGAAAGAAGGCCTTGCCACCAAGATCAAAGAGAAGGCATTTGAACTGTCCAGAAAAAAATATCCCGAAGCAAAGCTTTTCGGCCTTACAACCAGCGCTGCTGTCATGAAAATTAACTCTGAATTAGGTTATCGCCCGGTTACATTTTCTGAGCTTACAGATGACGAAACCTTCTGGAAAGGCTGTCAAAGCTGCGTAAACTTTCAGATATTGGAAAGCAAGAACTACAAAAACTGTCTGTGCACAGGAATGCTTTACGATCCGGAAGAAAAGAATAAGAAAAAATGGGATTTTGTAAAAAAATCCAAACTCTACGAGCGTTTTCAAAGACTGAAAAATCATAAGCTTCTCAAAGCTTTAAAGATGTCGGCAAAAGTATTGACTCTTTTTTCTCCAGCAAGGGCGACAAATTAATGTCGCCTTTGTCCTGTTTTTAAAATTTATCTTTAAATTTAAAGCTGAATTAAGCATTTTCACTAATGAGTAAGAAAGTAGTACTGGCTTTTAGCGGAGGGCTCGATACCTCCTATTGTGTAAAATATCTTTCAGAAGAGAAAGGTCTTGAGATTCATTCCGCCATCGTCAATACAGGTGGTTTCACTAAGGAAGAGCTTAAAGAAATAGAAGCAAAAGCTTACAAACTGGGAGTAAAAACCCACGTAACCCTTGATGTGGTTGACAAATTTTACAAAGATTGTGTTAAGTACCTCATATTCGGTAACATCCTAAAAAATAACACATACCCATTGTCTGTTAGTGCAGAACGCGTTTTTCAGGCAACTGCCATAGCTGATTACTGCAAGCAATTAAATGCTGACTTTGTAGCTCATGGTAGCACAGGAGCAGGAAATGATCAGGTACGCTTTGACATGATATTCAACATACTGATTCCGAATGTTGGAATTATCACGCCTATCAGAGACATGAAACTTTCAAGAGAGGAAGAAATCGAGTACCTAAAATCCAAAGGAGTTGTTTCCGACTGGACCAAAGCTGCTTACTCTATCAATAAAGGTATCTGGGGAACGAGTGTCGGAGGAAAAGAAACTCTTACTTCAGGTCAATATCTTCCTGAAACTGCTTTCCCTACTCAAGTTACAAAAACAACACCAGAAGAAGTTGAATTGACTTTTGAAAAAGGCGAACTTGTTGGCATTAACGGTCAAAAACTTTCTCCTGTAGAAGCTATCCTTAAATTGAATGATATCGCCGCTCCATTTGGAATAGGTAGGGATATTCATGTTGGCGATACCATCATTGGTATTAAAGGACGTGTTGGTTTCGAAGCTGCTGCACCGATGGTAATCATCAAAGCACACCACACGCTTGAGAAACACACTTTAACAAAATGGCAGACCTACTGGAAAGATCAACTTTCAGGATGGTATGGGAACTTTGTTCACGAAGGGCAGTTCCTTGAGCCTGTCATGAGAAACATAGAGCAATTCCTTGATGATTCTCAGAAATTTGTTTCAGGTAAAGTGAAAGTATACATTGCTCCATATAGATTCCATGTAATCGGGATTGAATCATCTCACGACCTTATGTCTTCTAAATTCGGAAGCTATGGGGAAATGAACAATGCATGGTCTGGTGAAGATGTGAAAGGTTTCTCTAAAATCTTTGGAAATCAGACAATGATTTTCCATAAGGTGAATAATTAAGCTAAAAGCTTAAAGCCGAAAGTTAAAAGCTAAAAGTTAACAACCAACTCTAAACTTTCTCCTGATTGGAGAGGATTAGATGAGTTACATTTATTATAAAACCATTTTAAAGCTTAAAGCCAAAACTGAATACAAACTCTTTCAGCTTTTTGCTTTAAGCTTTACGCATTTAATAAAAATCATGAAAAAGATTAAAGTAGGAATTGTCGGTGGTGCCGGATACACAGGTGGCGAACTTTTAAGAATCCTTGTTTTCCATCCTTCTGTTGAAATTGCCTTTGTACACAGCAACAGCAATGCTGGTAATCCAATCTCTCAGGTTCATACTGACCTTCTTGGTGTTACTGATCTGAAATTTTCTTCAACATTGTCTGATGCTATTGATGTTTTATTTCTTTGCGTGGGTCATGGAGATGCGTCCAAATTCCTTGCAGGAAACAAGATTGCATCAACTATAAAAATAATCGACCTTAGTCAGGACTTCCGTCTTGCAAAAGATGGTAACGACTTTATTTACGGCTTGCCCGAGTTACAGAGAGATCAGATTAAGCAAGGACATCATATTGCCAACCCTGGCTGTTTTGCTACCTGTATCCAGCTTGGTCTTCTTCCTCTTGCTTCTAAAGGTTTAATTCACGATGAAGTTCATATCTCTGCAATAACCGGATCTACAGGAGCAGGCCAGAGCCTGTCTTCAACTTCTCACTTTAGCTGGAGAAACAACAACATGTCTATATACAAGGCATTCAATCACCAGCATTTAAAAGAAATTAAACAAAGCTTAAGAATATTACAGCCAGGAATGGATAAAGCAATTAACTTTATTCCTTTCCGTGGTGATTTTACAAGAGGAATATTTGCAACACTTCATGTGAAGTCTACTTTGACTCAAGAAGAAGCCTATGCTCTTTATGAAAATTATTATGCTTCGCATCCATTTACTCACATTAGCAGAGTAAATCCCGATCTGAAGCAGGTAGTAAACACAAACAATACAATCATCTATATAGAAAAGCATGACAACTATCTGTTGATCGTGAGCATGATTGACAATCTTCTGAAGGGGGCTTCAGGACAAGCAGTTCAGAATATGAACCTGTTGTTTGGTCTGGAGGAAACGGAAGGACTTAGACTGAAAGCAGCAAACTTTTAGTTGAAAGTTTAAAGTCTAAAGTTCAAAGTAAAAAATTTTTAACCAGCTATGCAAAACTTTAGAAATCTCAAAGTGTGGGAGAAAGCACATAAACACACTTTGGAAGTGTATAATATCACTTCTAATTTTCCCAAAGCGGAAATTTATGGCTTAACAATTCAAATAAGAAGATCTGTTTCTTCTATAGTAGCGAATATTGCGGAAGGATGCGGGAAAAGTTCAAAAAAGGACTTTGCCAATTACCTTCAGATTGCACTAGGCTCTGCTCATGAAACCGAATATTTCCTACTTTTATCTCGTGATCTTAACTACATTTCGACAACCGAACATGAAGTTTTAAATCAAAATATAAATGAGATAAAAGGAATGCTTATTGGGTTAGTGAAAAAAGTAAATATATAGTTCTTTAAAACTTTAAGCTTTCTACTTTAAGCTTTTAACTTGATCAAACATGAAACTATTCGACGTCTATCCTCTCCTTAATGTGGAGCCTGTAAAAGCTCAGGGAATTAAGCTTTGGGACAAACAAGGAACTGAATACCTGGACCTTTATGGTGGCCATGCCGTTATCTCCATCGGACATACACATCCGCATTATGTAAAAAAGATTACCGAACAGCTGAATAACATTGCCTTTTATTCCAACTCTGTTGTTATTTCTGTGCAAAGCGAATTGGCAGAAAAACTCGGTAAGCTTTCCGGATACGACAATTATGATCTTTTCCTTGTAAATTCAGGAGCAGAAGCCAATGAAAATGCATTGAAACTTGCTTCTTTCCACACAGGAAGAAAAAAAATCATCAGCTTCAGTAAAAGCTTCCATGGCAGAACTTCTCTTGCAGTTGCTGCTACTGATGGTAGCTCTATGCAGGCACCTGTAAACAAAACTGAAAACATTCAATTCCTTCCTTTCAATGACATCGAAGCATTTGAAAAGAACATGAATGAAGATGTGGCAGCTGTTATCATTGAAGGTATTCAGGGTGTCGGAGGCGTTCAGATTCCAAGTACTCCTTTCCTTAAAAAGATAGAAGAGCTTTGCAAAAAATTTAAATCTGTTCTTATACTTGACGAAGTGCAATCGGGATACGGAAGAAGCGGTAAGTTCTTTGCACACCAATATTCTGGAGTAAAAGCCGACCTTATCACCGTTGCGAAGGGTATGGGTAACGGGTTCCCTATCGCCGGAGTATTGATTAGCCCTGAATTCAAAGCTGTACACGGAATGCTTGGTACTACTTTCGGAGGGAACCACCTTGCATGTGCTGCTGGTATAGCAGTTCTTGATGTGATTAAAGATGAAAACCTTCTTTCAAATTCAGAAAACATAGGCAACTACCTTATGACTGAATTGAAAAAGATATCAGGTGTAAAAGAAATAAGAGGCCTTGGATTAATGATTGGTGTTGAACTTGAAATTCCATGTGCCGCGGTGAGAAATTCACTTCTTGACGATCATAAAATATTCACTGGATCTTCTTCTGACAAAAATACGATGAGAATACTTCCTGCTTTAAATATCACTAAAGAAGAAGCAGACTTATTCTTGAAAGCTTTCAAATCTGTAATGTCTAAAATGCTTGTAAAATAAATGAGAAATTTTACCTCTGTTCATGATGTAGATGATGTAACAGCTCTTGTAAACCTTGCACTTGAGCTTAAGCAAGATCCATTAAAATATGCTAATATCGGGCGCAACAAAACTCTTGGTCTGATATTCTTCAATCCAAGCCTGAGAACGCGTTTGAGCACCCAGAAGGCTGCTCATAACCTTACTTTAAGGGTAATGGACATGAACGTTGGGCAGGATAGCTGGAATCTTGAGATCAGGGATAATGTAGTAATGGACGGAGACACAAGCGAACATATTAAAGAAGCTGCTGCCGTAATTGGTCAGTATTGCGACATTATTGGTATCAGATCATTCCCAAGTCTTAACGACAAGGATACAGATTATAAAGAAGAAGTTATACAGAAATTTATAACCTATTCGGGAGTACCCGTAGTAAGTCTTGAATCTGCAACACGTCACCCACTACAGTCTCTTGCCGATTTAATCACGATCAATGAATTAAAGAAAACAGCAAGGCCTAAAGTAGTGCTTACCTGGGCGGCACACCCTAAGGCACTTCCACAGGCTGTACCCAATTCATTCGCAGAGTGGATGAATCACCCGGATGCAAATGTAGACCTGGTAATCACACATCCCGAGGGGTATGAGCTTGATCCAAAATTTACACAAGGAGCTAAGATTACATACAATCAGAACGAAGCCCTTGAAGGAGCAGATTTTGTGTATGCTAAAAACTGGTCATCCTATAAATACTACGGCAACATTATCTCCAAAGATAAAAGCTGGATGATTAGTCCTGAGAAAATGAAACTTACCAATCAGGCTAAGTTCATGCACTGTCTGCCGGTGAGAAGAAACGTTATTGTTTCTGATGCAGTAATAGACAGCCCTGACTCCGTAGTTATTCAGCAAGCTGGAAACAGAGTTTGGTCTGCACAAGCTGTATTAAAGAAAATATTAGAGGACAATTTCTAAAAGTAACAAGATAGGTTCTTAAAATTTCCTACTTATTACTTAAAACTTAATAATGGAGAAACTATACATCATAAAAGTAGGTGGCAATGTCATTGACGACGACAAGACACTTCAGAAATTCCTTAAAGATCTTTCTTCCTTGAAGACAAATAAAATTCTTGTTCATGGAGGAGGAAAAGTAGCGACGGAGATAAGTAAGGGTCTTGGTATTGAAGCTCAAATGGTAGATGGCAGAAGAATTACAGACACTGAAACTTTGAAAATAGTCACTATGGTCTATGGAGGTCTGATCAACAAAAAGGTTGTCAGCCAGCTTCAGTCAATGAATACCAATGCTATTGGACTTACAGGTGCTGATGCAAACATCATGCTTGCAAGTAAGCGTCCTGTTAAAAACGGTATTGACTATGGCTTTGTCGGAGACGTTGAAAAAATTGAGGCTGCACCATTGGCAACTTTGATTTCTTCTGGCCTGACTCCGGTAATTGCTCCTCTTACTCATGATGGTAAAGGGAATATGCTGAACACCAATGCTGACACAGTTGCTTCTACACTTGCTGTTGCGCTTTCCAAGTCTTTTGATGTAAGTCTTGTTTATTGTTTTGAATTAAAAGGTGTCCTTCAGGATATCAATGATAAAAACTCTGTCATTTCGTCTATTGATACTGAGAAATATGGTCAATTAAAGCAGGATGGTGTTATTGCAAAAGGTATGATTCCTAAAATGGATAATTCCTTTGACGCAATTAAAGCTGGTGTTAAATCGGTGATCATATGCCATGCTGATGACATTGTATCTATAGTGAACCAGTCGGAACAGGCGGGAACGGTTTTGAAAGCGTAAAGCAGAAGGCTTAAAGCTGAAAGTTAAAAGTTGAAAGTTGGAGGAGCAATTAACGTTCCTTTGTCATCCTCTCCGTGTCTGTCCCCTGACAGGACATAATTCAAAGGATAGAAATAATGAATGACGATAAGTTCAGTTAACAAATAGTAAAGTATTAGCATTAGTGTGGTCTGTCGGGGGATAGACCACGGAATAGAGATAAATCATTTAATAAATAAAGTAAAGGCTTAATTCCTTTACATTTTAAACTACAAATTTTTATGTTTGATAGGGATAAATTAAAAAAAGACGCTCTGGAGCTACTAAAGGGACTGATAAGAATAGAGTCCTTCAGCAAGCAGGAAGACAAAACTGCGGAATTGTTAAACCGTTTTTTTGAAGACAGAGGAGTCCCGACTCACAGAAAGAAGAACAATGTTTGGGCATTTAACAAAAACTATGATCCGAACAAACCGACGATTCTTCTCAACTCTCACCACGATACAGTTAAACCAAATCCTGGCTATACAAACGACCCTTTTGATCCTATTGTAAAAGATGGGAAACTATTTGGTTTAGGCAGCAATGATGCAGGAGGATGCCTTGTTTCGCTTATGGCAACATTCATCCATTTTTACGAAAAGGAAAATCTAAAATACAATTTCGTTGTAGCAGCTACTGCAGAAGAAGAGATTTCTGGCTTTGACGGCCTTGAACTAGTTTATCCTGACCTTGGCCCTATTGACTTTGCAATAGTTGGAGAGCCAACTTTGATGGACATTGCTGTTGCTGAAAAAGGTCTTATGGTTCTTGACTGCGTAGCCAAAGGGAAAGCAGGTCATGCTGCCCGTGAAGAAGGTGATAATGCCATTTACAAAGCATTGAAAGACATCGAGTGGATCAGAAACTATAAGTTCGAAAAGGTGTCTCCACACCTCGGACCAATGAAGATGTCTGTAACTATTATCAATGCAGGGTATCAGCATAACGTAGTTCCAGAGAACTGTACCTTCACCATTGATGTGCGTATTACAGAAGAATATAGAAATGAAGATGTTCTTCGCATTATAGAAGAAAATATTGAATCTGAAGTGAAGCCAAGATCGGTAAGATTGAGACCGTCTTTCATAGACCCAGAACACCCTTTGGTGCATGCTGCTATAAAATATGGCGCGAAGCCATACGGCTCTCCTACTACCTCAGATCAGGCTTTGGTTCCTGTTCCTTCTGTTAAAATGGGCCCTGGAAACTCAGGAAGATCTCATACAGCAAACGAGTTTATATGGCTTGCTGAAATTGAAGAAGGTATCGACAGATACATTGCAGTTCTAAGTGAACTGGTTATTTGATTTTAATTATCCTATATTAAAATACGTTTCCATGAAGTTGTGGCAAAAAAGTACAGAAGTAAATAAAAGCATTGAAAAGTTCACTGTTGGCAAAGATCGCGAGATGGATATGCTTCTGGCTGAATTTGACGTACTCGGATCTCTTGCACATACACAGATGCTTGAAAGCATCGGACTGCTAGAGACAAGTGAATTAAATATTCTTCATAAAGAATTAAAAAATATCTACAAAGAGATACAGAAAGGCCAGTTCACTATTGAAGATGGCGTAGAAGATGTACATTCTCAGGTAGAACTAATTCTTACTAGAAGACTAGGCGATGTAGGTAAGAAGATACACAGCGGAAGATCCCGTAATGATCAGGTACTTCTAGATCTTAAGCTTTATATAAGAGATCAGATAAGGGTTACTGTAGAAAATGTAAAGACTTTGTTTGAGCTGCTCATTTCTTTGAGCGAAAAACACAAAAACGATCTGCTTCCAGGGTATACTCACTTGCAAATTGCAATGCCATCTTCTTTCGGATTATGGTTCGGTGCTTATGCAGAAAGCCTCGCAGACGATCTGAATATGATGCTGGCAGCTTATAAAATTGCGAATAAAAATCCTTTAGGTTCTGCTGCAGGTTATGGTTCTTCCTTTCCTCTTAACAGACAAATGACAACAGATCTTTTAGGCTTTGAAAGCTTAAATTACAATGTTGTTTATGCTCAGATGGGAAGAGGCAAAACAGAAAAGAACGTTGCAGCTGCTATGTCCTCCATAGCGTCAACTCTTGGCAGACTTGCGATGGATGTTTGTTTGTATATGAATCAGAACTTCGGTTTCATTACATTCCCTGACGAATTGACTACAGGTTCAAGCATCATGCCTCACAAGAAAAACCCGGACGTATTCGAGTTGATCAGAGCAAGATGTAACAGGATTCAGTCTTTACCAAATGAGATTAGTCTGGTTACTGCCAATCTGCCATCTGGATATCACAGGGATCTTCAGATCATTAAAGAAAATTTCCTTCCTGCATTTGAAGACCTGAATAATTGTCTTCAGATTGCTGCTTATATGCTTGGACAGATAAAAGTAAAGAGCAACTTATTGAAAGATGATAAATACAAATATCTTTTCAGCGTTGAAGTAGTGAATCAGATGGTGCTTGACGGAACTCCATTCAGAGATGCATATAAGCAGGTAGGAGCTCTTATTGAAGAAAATAAATTTAAGGCTCCTGAGACCATTAACCATACGCACGAAGGAAGTATCGGAAATTTGATGAATGAAGAGATTACAGCTTCATTTGACAACATATTTGACCAGTTCCATTTTGAGCTTGTAGAGCAGGCTTACGAGAAGCTTGTGAAGTAATTTTATTTTAATTTAAAAAATAAGATAGCCTCGGAAAATTTTTTCGGGGCTTTTTAGTTCTTTATTGATAGAAAACCATGCCATACCTTTTCTAACCTCCAACCTATTATTTCTTCCATGCTCTAAAGCAAAAAACACTCCCAATCATATTGCATCTTCCTTATACTATTGATACATCAAAACAAAACCTTGAAAGCATAAGCTTTCAAGGTTCCAAAAGAAAAATGATTTTATACTATTTTACTTTAATCAATTTTAACGTTTCCTCACTTCCGTCTTCATACTTGATATAAGTGACATAATTTCCTGCAGAAAAATTTCTACCCAGTTCAAGAACTTTCCCATCTTCTACTCCTGTGAGAGTATAAATTTGTTCACCTTCATTATTTGTTACAATCAAAGTCCTCACAGCCTTCTCTGACTTCAGGATAAATGCATCAATCGAAGGATTCGGAAATATGGATATAAAGGATCTCTTCCCTGTTTCACCTGCGCGAAGTGCTGGACAAAGACTTACATTCTTGCAAAATGACTGGTAATACGGAGCACCATTATAATTAATACCCACACAGATTTGTCCTCCACCAAAGCCAGCTCCGGAAGAGATGCTGGTAGAGTATGCTGTAGAGCCACCTGAAGGTACTATACCCTGAACAGAAGCATTTGACCACCAGCTAAAATTGTTTGCACCACTTATCAGAGTCGGATTAACTGAGAATATTTTTGATTCACTTTTGGCCATACAGTCCGGACCTATTATATCTCCTGTAGCAGGAGCATTAACCGTAATGCTTACCGGAGAAGAAGTATTCACTAATCCAAGGTTGTCTGTAGCTTTTGCGGTGAGTACATAAGTGCCGGCAGGAGCATTAGTCCATATATACTGGTATGGACTAGAAAGAGCTTCACCAAGTTTTACCGCATCTCTATAGAATTCTACTTTTGTGACCGATCCGTCTGAATCGTCTGCCGAAGCATTTATTATTACAGAAGTAGGAGTTGTATATGTAGAATTATTTACGGGTGACGAGATAGAGACTGTTGGGGCATTATTGGTAACTCCCTGAGAGATATACCCTGCTCTTATCGGAGAACGTTGTTCATTACCCAAAGCCCAGGCTACAGTCAAATGAGCATCTCCCCCGCCTTCTTTATGCAGAACTTCAAAATAGTATTGTTGTCCCTTCACAAGGTTGATACTTGCAGAGGCCTGTCCTGAAGTTGCATCGTAATGTTTATATCCTACTGCACCGTCAAGGTATGCTATCCTTACTTTGTTTGTAGCAAGGTTATTAGTACTAAGCCACAACTCACTAGCATCATCGGAAGCAATCCAGAACTTGTAAGTACCTGTTGAAGGAGGACATAAAAGGCCAGTTATCCTGTTTCCGAAATCGTCTTCTCCGATGAAATCTTTGTCAAGCGCATCTAAATAGATTGTCTGACTTGGTGTTGTATTAACAGGGATATCAGAAACGGAGTTGCCGCTAACGTTATTCCATCTTTGGACAGCAATAGCTGTACCCGGATTACAACATGAGGTATTTGGCACAATTCCTGTAGTACCGCCAGCACAAACACCGCATCCATCGATTGCTGCAGTACCACCTGCTACTCCTTTGCAGTCCTCAATCTGAGAAGCATTTATTATAAGACGTGCTTCCCAGGCACCTCTTCCATAAGTTGAGGCTCTTAAAAGCTTCGCAGAATTCTGTATTTCAAGATCTGTTACAACTGTATTAGGGAGCCCTGCACTATAAGATTCCCATTTGCTCATTGTACTGTTGCGGTAATAAACACCCATGTCATTTCCAACATATAGAGCGTCGTTGCTTCCAGGCTGATAAACAATAGTATTGGTTGGCACATTAGGCAGGCCAGTAGAATAGTTCACCCAAGTTGCACCACCATTTGTGGATTTAAACACTTTCTGATTATCAACCCATCCCCCGGTAGTAATCCATATAACCTGAGGATTGGTAGGATGAACAGCCAATTGGGTTATTCTTTCTTTAGCAGGACTAGAATAGCTCGTCCATGAAGTCCCTTGATTAGTGGTTTTGAAAAATTTATTGATTGTACTGCCATCTGTCTGTTTTTGATCTCCGGTACAATAGATAATCCTGGAGTCGGACTGAGCAACAGCAATACTATGCATTTCTCCTCCATTAGTAAGACCAGTGCTAATTTTAGTCCATGTGTCACCTCTGTTTGTTGATCTGTATACTTCATCATATCCTATAACAATTGAATTATGATTGTTAGGATCCAACACGTACGGCGTAACCCACGCACCATTGGGCTTCCCCCCTGGAATATTACTACTGATGGTTACATAATTATTTACCCAGCCATCAAGAGATCTGTAAAGCTCTCCATTTACATAAGTTGAATACATTACATTGGCATCTGTAGGATCAATGGCCTGCATCATGGCATCTCCTCCATTTGTATTCTGCCATACTCCATTTGCATTCCTTCTGCTACCTCCATTATCCTGGCTTCCGGCAATGATTGTTACAGAATCTGTCTGAGCACAGGCAATGCTATAATACTGCGTTATCTGCAAACCGTTATATAATTCAGTCCATTGGTTGTTAGGCTCATTATACCTTGCTACTCCACCGTCATTACAGAAATACACAAGGTCATTATTTACAGGACTGTGATATATATTTCTCACATCGGCATGTATTTCAACATAAGATGGATGACTGTGCCAATGAGTTTGCTGTACCCATGTAACACCTCCGTCAGTACTTTTGGAAACGTTTACCCCCCCATTATACATAATATTAGCATTGGTCTTAGAATAAAAGATATGCTGTTCTTGCGGGAGATTGGATTTAAAAGTAAAAGAAGATCCATTGTTGGTTGAAACATAAAGGCTCTTTGTTGGCTGTTGTGATGAATAAGCTATGATATTTGAATTTGCAGCTGTAGCAGTCAACGTTAATGAATTATGTTGAAGACTGATGTTCGTAAGTTTACTCCAAGTTACACCTGCATCATCTGAAACATAAACTTCAGAAGATCCCCAATAATCATCTCTCGCGGCATATACTCTTGTTGCACTTCCTGGTTTCCAAACCAAATCATTACAAGTCCAGTCAGTAACTTTAGTCCATGAACTACCTCCATTGGCTGTCCTGAAAATCCCGTCTTGTCTTCCTACCAGAAGAATAGAGGAATTAGTCTCACTGGAAATCATATCGTAAATAGGTTGTCCAGCATTGTATTCATCCGACATGGCAGTTGGATTCCAGGTCAGTCCGGCATCAGTTGACTTGTAAATACCCATACTTTTATTCATCCAGCCACCACGAGGGGCCAATGAAATGTAGACTGTATTGGGATTAGCAAAATCGACTATGATATTTCCTACCTGGCTTACTGGAAGGAAATCACCTAAAGGTGTATAAGTATTACCACCGTCTGTTGTTTTCCAGATGCCACCACCGTTTGAACCGACATAAAAGATATTACCATTAGTAGGGTGGAAGCCCATGCAATCAGCTTTTCCCATTCCCCAATAGCCTCCTGAATTCTGGGTAAAACCTATACTCTTCCAAGTATTCACACCAGGCACAAGCCTCCTTGTGTTTTTCTTAAAAACTTTGGCATTACCATATCCAAGATTGCCATTTTTATCAAGTCTTGTACTCCAATACCATTCCCAACGTTTATATTTTATGTATAGTCCTTTTTTACCTTCTTCACTACCCATAAAAGATTTCCCGAGTTTATTGTCTTCGGCCATCTCTTGTTCTATATCTTTGAAATATTTATTGGCCCATTTTTTTACATCATAGAAATTAAGATCTCCGGAAACTTTTCCGGTTTCTTCTGAGTATTTTTTCAGCCAGTCCTGTGACATTGCTGCCTGAGCTGAAATAAGCAGGAGCAATAGAATCCCGGCAAAAAATAAATTTTGCTTTTTCATAAGGTTGATTTTTGATTGTTTAATGATTTCCCTCTATAGAAGAAATGAGGACATAATTACAAAATCCTGGAAAAGTAATTTGTATCAAAAGTTACATTAAGGAATTTAGCTCATTTTTTCATAGAATAAAAGCAATAAAATGGACTCATTTTCAGATAGAATTTTCACTATTACCGTCGATTATTTTTTTTTCATTGCCATTAAAAGATGTCGTAATGAATGTAAATATCAGATTCTTAAATAACCTTGGTTAGATTATATCTGCATGTGACAATGGTCAAATCTCTCTTCGCGAGGAGGCAGATGTGATATATACAATTTCATTTATTCAAATACACTCCACCTCATAATCCTAAAGAATAATAATTAACTACAGGATCAAGCATCATGCCTCATAAGAAAAATCCGGATGTATTCCAACTAATCAGAGCCAGGTTCGACAGGATTCAATCATTACCAAATGAAATAAGATTGATTACTTCTAATCTACCTTCAGTTATCATAGAGATATTCAGATCATTAAAGAAAATTTCCTTCTTGCATTTGAGGAGCTTAATAATTGCCTTCAGATTGCAGCTTACATGCCTGGAAGATAAAAGTAAAAAGCAACTTATTGAAAGATGAGAAGTACAAGTATCTTTTCAGCGTAGAAGTAGTCAATCAGATGGTATCGGAAGGAACACCATTCAGAGATGCAAATAAGCAAGTAGGTACGCTTATTGAAGAAAATAAATTTCAAGGTTCCTGAGACCATTAATCACACACATGAAGTAGGTATAGTCAATCTGATGAATGAAGAGATTACAGCTTCATTTGACAACATAATTGACCAGTTCCATTTTGAGCTTGTAGAGCAGGCGTGTGAAAAGCTGGTGAAGTAATTTTATCATAGCTTCCAAAAGTTTAAAAAGCCTCGGACTTCCAGGGCTTCTTAGTTTTTATAAATCTCATACTTTTTTTTCTCCCACCCCAAAACAAGTGTTACAACTCACTAATTTTGAAATAATTAAATCATCACATACTTTTGAAATCTGATTTTTAATCAGAGCTTTTTTCCAGCAACTTTTAAATAAATATTAAATGAACAATCAGCTATCCATTAAATTGGCATTAGTATGTCTAAGCCTCATCTTCTTTGCCTCATGCAAAAGAGAACATGAACACATTACACCTTCTAAAAAGGGCAATACACAATCAGGGCCGGCAGAAAAAATTGTACTGGGTCGGAAATTGGAAAATCCATACACTGTCTAAAATATGAAAATTGCATTTTCTAATATTGCTTCTTCATCTAACTCAAAAATCAGTTCGGACGATTCTCCTGTTAGACTAACACATTTGTATTTACGTTTTTTGCCGAAGGATTGGGCAGAATATGATCTTCTGAAATCAGATACTACATTAAAACTTTATCAGATACCCTTGGATTATGAGATTCAAACATACGGCAATTCGTACCAGGACCCTGACATCCCTGAAGGCAATCCCACATGGCAATATGTTGCTATTAAATATGATTATAACTTCAATAAAAATATCCGGCATGAGGTCCTTGCTGAACTTTATTTACCAGAGTCTGATAGTAGCATAGAAGGGGAAGTAGCCAATTTAAGGATACATGGAAAAGGATTCATAGATGCCTTGGTTGATGAGGCAATGATTCTTACCAAAAACTATGACGATACATTGCAAACGAACAACACCAATCGCATAACATGGAACCCCAACGGAACAGTCAGAGTTTACGATACCAGATTAGGCAAACTAATTCCCCTACAGGGAGTGAGAATGAGAGCCAGAAGATGGTTTGATGTAAACGAAGCTGTAACAGATCAGAATGGCTGGTATCAGACAGGTGGGTTCAAAAGACCAGCCAATTATTCACTTGTATTTGAAACAGGAGGTTTTGATATCCGAAGTGGTACATTCGGACAAGCCATGATAGACGGCCCAAAGCAGAAAAGCTCCTGGAATGTTGATTTATGGGATGGGGTAAACAGGTTCTATGCACATGTTTTCAGAGGGTCATGGAGATATCATTATGGGTATATTGGAGGATTATCAAGGCCGATATTGGGTTTTAAACTGAAATATGCAGCTTATGATAAGGGAGATGAATCTCAAGGAACCAATATTGGCAATTGGAGTATATTTTCAATAAATCCAAATATATTTATATACAGATTTACCAAGAATAACATAGAACATTTTTCAGACGAAGTTTTTTCCACTACTTGTCATGAAACATGCCATACAACACATAGTAATATAATGAATGGTGGTATGATTCAATTTGGCCAAGTAAATGAATTTATAGTGGAAAGTTGGCCAATTGCGGTGGAACTGTTTATCACAAGTTTGGAATATAGAAGTAAGGGAATTATAGATTATGGCACCCCAAACTATCGGTTATATGCATCCTTTCCCCTAGATGGAGCATATCAATATTGGCCAACAAATTGTCTCAAAGAATATTCAACCGTATTTATTAATTTAGTTGATGATTATAATGAATATATTCAATCTGGCAATCCTAATGTTCCCAATGATCAGGTAACCGGATATTCGTTGGCTGGCATAGAATCTTCTTTTCTAAAACATGTATATGGGCAAAGTTCTCTGAAAGACCAACTAAAAAGAAACAAGCCCATAGGTGTTACTGATGCACAAATTGATTTATTAATGAGTAGTTATTAGATATGAAAACCATACATATATTATTTATAATCTGGGTTTTACCTTCTTGCAGAGATAAAGAAAGTACCCATTCAGAAAGTTTTATTATTAACACTTCAAATCACGAGATTAAAATTCTGCCTTACGATGACGGGAATTTGATAAATGGAGATATAAAAAGTATACCAGCAAATTCTACAATCAAAGTTCTGGCTCTTACCACTCGTGGAAAAAGTACGGGACCATCGTATGCTAATAATATAATGTTTTTTGACTCACTGAATATTGTATTTGACGATACTATATCCTCAGTCCATTATAGACAAAATTTGTCAGGTGATAATCCTGAGGCAATAAAATTTGAAAACAATAGAAATCTATACAATGAAGATAATTATGTTCGAAAAGTTGTAATGGAGAAGAAACACTATATCTCGACAGAATATTCCTTCACCTTTACAGAGCAAGATTATTTAAATGCCAAGAATTAATTATTAGCCTCAAAAAAGGCTGCTCAATATATCTAAGACAGCCTTTTGTTTTTTCATAAAACCATTTTACGATTTGCTTGAGCTTAGACTTACTAACTATAGTCATTGATCAAAAAAAAACAGATCGTTTAAAGTTGTTTAATTATCGGTTTTAATGGTCAAGTTCATCTTATCTTAATGATGATGTTACAGATTATAGTCTAAGCTTCAGATGAAACATACTTTTACTCTAACATTAATTTTATTAAGTATTACGTCTTGTATTAAGGAAGAAAGTACATATTCCAGTACATATTTAGCAAATAATACTATGCACTCAACACAACTGTTCCCTTATTTTAAAGGCGTAATATCCTATGATGAGGCAATAAGCATTCAACCAAAATCAAACATTTTAGCTCTTTCCAAAAGTAGCAGGGGAAAAGCACAAGGTTTATGGTATGCAACATATATGGTCCCTTACGACTCCATTTATATTGTATTCGATGATAGCATTAATGTTGTCCATTACAGGCAAAATGAACCAGGCAAAAATGTTAACGCGATAAAGTATGAAAATAAAAGAAACATTTACAATAGAGATAATTATGAATACAAAATAATTTCTGAAGAAAAGTATAAAATACATACTGAATATACTTTCACCTTTATCGAGCAAGCCTATTTGGATGCAAAAGAAAAATAACAAAAATCAATTTGATAAATGTTTAAAGCCCCGAGGGGCTTTTCTTTTATATCAATTAAAAAGGTCTAAACCTGAAAAGTCACGGATAGTCAAATTGATATACTCATGAATAATTTTTAATAGAATGAAAACCTATAACCTATTATTAACATCTTTATTCTTACTTTTTTCAAACTGTCAAAAAGAAGGAGCTACTTTCAACAAGTTCACAATATTCAATAATTCCGGAGTAGATGTTAAGATTATATCCAAATTTCTTCAAGAAGATACTTTAGTACTTTTGAAAGGAGACATCAAAGATTTCAATTTAAGTTGGGGAAGAGGTCTAAGTGATGGAGTAAGTTATGCTCCTTTTGTAGATGGTAATCCAATAACTGTTATTTTTAACAAGTCAGTTTCTATAACTCATTACAATGACACATTAAGTCATCCATCAAAATCATACAACTTATTTTCTGAAAGATGTTTTTATAATAAAGCTAGCTATCACAAAGAAATTGTAAATAATTCAAAACATCTTCGAACAGTTACCTTAAGCTATACCTTCATTCAACAAGACTATCTGGATGCAAAAAACCAATAAGATAGTACTGCTTATGCTTGTTAGTATTTTAACTGCATGTAAAAAGGAAACATCCTATTCCACTAATAATTTTATATGCAATAACTCAAATCATTCGGTTAATATAACCTATTATAAAGACGGAATGATTATCAGGAATCGAACAATAGATTCTATCGCTGATGCTTCTTGTAACCTGATATATAAATCTAATGGCTTCGGAAAAGGCAATGCCTCAAACTACTTAAATAGCACTATTAATTTAGACTCTGCATTAGTCTTATTTGATAACAATACGCTAGCAGTTCATTATGGATTTAATACGATCGGATCGAATACCAAAGCCATCGCTTTCGGAAATCCCAGGAATATTTTTGGTGGGTCTTCAACAGGTGGCTTGGAATCAAGAATAGTTTCTGAAACAAAACATCACATTGAAACCGAGTTAAAATACACTTTCACCGAGCAGGATTACCTCTATGCTAAAGGCAATTATAAAGGTACAAACGATAAAAGCCCCGATTTCCGAGGCTTTATCGTTTAACTTTAGCATAATAAAAAGATCATATCAACTCTATCTCCCTCTCCACTCCTACCTGCTCCAGAAAATATTCATCATGTGAAATAACTATTAGCGTTCCTTCATACTCATTGATAGCTGCTGTCATGATTTCTACATTTTGAATATCAAGGTTATTGGTTGGCTCGTCCAGTACAATAATATCAGGAACCTGGCTGCTTATGGTCAGACAGCAAAGCATTAGCCGCATCTTTTCTCCTCCGCTTAGAACAGAACATGACTTATCCCAATCATCTTTAGTGAAAAGAAACCTATTTAACCTGATTTTAACTTCATGCTCCTGCAGAGAGGTTGAATTAAATGTCTGTGCCTGTTCATAAACACTGAAATCATTGTCTATGATGGAATACTCCTGATCTATATAGACCGTTTTACAATCTGCCTTATAAATCGTTCCTATTAAGGGTTTAATTTCTCCCAGAATAATTTTGATAAGAGTTGTTTTTCCTTTTCCGTTCAGTCCTTTCACGACAAGTCTTTCACCACTTGTTATCTGAAAGCTCAGCCTTTCTTTCCATAAAAGATTCTGGTCATAACTATGGTTGATTTCTTTTACTGAACAAAGAATTTTTCCTTTATGCAATGAAGAATTATCAAAACCAAATTTAATCTTATCTGCTTCGGGCAATTCTTTTCTTAAGTCATTAAGTTCCTGCGAAAGCATCCCTGTCTTTTCAGCATGAACACCTTTAACTTTTGCTGTACTATTTTCCGCTTTGTTTTTTAAGGTGTTCATAGATATCCTCGGTAGCCCTGCTTTCTCCTGCTTTTTCTTTCCCCTAGCATCTGTCCTTTGCTGGCGCTCCAGGGCTTCACGTTCGATTTCTTTTGCTTTCCTTAGTTCCTTTTCCTTGCTTTTCAAATCATGATCCAACGCCTGCCTTTCTGATAGTTTCTGCTCTTTATAGAAATCATAACTACCTCCATATACTGACAGCCCTTTGCTGCTCAATTCTACAACTATATCAAGCATATTCAGAAGCTTTCTGTCATGACTTATTACTACTAAGGTTGATTCACATGACTGAATAAAGTTATACAGAAGAGCTCTTCCACTTAGATCCAAATGATTGCTAGGCTCATCCATTAATATAATATCAGGTTGATGGATCAATATTCCTGCAAGAAAAACTTTGGTCTTCTGCCCTCCACTTAAAGTATTCATGCGCTGTTTAAGGTCCAACCCCTGATGCCCCCAGTGAGCAAGAGCTGCATAAGATCTTTCTTCAATTGTCCAGTCGTCATTAAGTGTGGCGAAATTCGACTCACTGACATTGCCACTGAGGATTTCAGACAAAGCATTCAGCTTATCTTCAATCTGAAGTGCCTGGGCAATTGTATGTTCATTAAACTGACCGAAGATCTGAGGAACATAATATGGCTTTGAGCTGCTATTCACAAGCCCTGCAGATGGCTGAACAATACCGGCCATTATTTTTATCAATGTGGATTTGCCGGAACCATTATTTCCGATCAGAGCAATTTTTTCATTATCGTTTACTGCAAGATGTATATTATCAAACAATAAATCTTTATTGGAATGTATATATGTGAGATTCTGAAGAATAATCATAATTTCTTTCTTAAAAGTGGATACTGAGCACCAGGCAAATGCCGGGAACAACTTGGTTTTCCTGAAAGAAATTATTTTTTACATAGAGGACTTTATTCTTTTTTTTACAAAAATAGAATTTTCTATTTTAAATAATAGAAACGAATATTTTTTCTGAAGGTTTTTTCTTTTTAACATCAGGTTCTACCCTGTCAGTTCATTTTGTCATGCTTTATAGTATCTAAATCCATTAATATATATTTGGCGAGAACTACAAACTAAATGCTCAAGAACAGGCTGTTTCATTTCAAATACTCATCGAAACTTATATTAAAAGTCAGATTGTATACTTTATCGCTTCATTATTATCACATTGTCCTTTCAAATATTGTATTTAACATGTTTAACCCTTTTAGAGCATGCCATACTTCTATAAATTACACCATTCCAATTAATATCAAATCTCTGCCAGCTGTTTGATATCTCTTATTTCCAAAATATGCTTAGAATAACCCTTTTTCACCGCATTGATCATAGCCTTACCTACCTGCTTCATCGTTAATGAAGCTTTTGGGAAAAATATTGGAATGATTGGAATAATAATTTTAAAAATACTTTTCACGTTCTTTTGTCCTTTGAACGGTTTCATAAATCCTGGTCGAAAATTATAAACAGCCTTGAATGGAAGTCTCATTAATGCGTTTTCCGTTTTCCCTTTCACACGAGCCCACATCAACTTTCCCTTCTCTGTGCTATCTGTATGACTTCCGGAAACAAAAGTAAAGACCAGACTTGGATTTACGCTTGCCAGCACTCCGGCAAAATGTATTGTTGTGTCATAAGTGATGTAGGTATATTTTTCTTCACTCATTCCAATGGAACTTACTCCTGCACAATAAAAGCAGCGATCATACCCCACCAGGCTCTCCTTATAATTTTCAAGCTTCATAAAATCAGGAACGATGAGTTCTTCAAGCTTTGGATGTTTGATAGGTGAAGACCTTCGATTGATCATTAATACCTTTATTACTTCAGGATTTTCGAGACATTCCAGCAGGACACCCTCTCCTACCATACCTGTGGCTCCAGTTATAATTACTTTCATAGTTGTAATTTTCAATTAAATGTTTACCAATAAGTTCTGATAACTTAACTCTGAAAACCCGCTTCGGTTACTTTACCAAAAAGAATTCTGCAAAAGCAATCGTAAATCAGGATATATATACTGTGTTGTGACAGACGGATAATAGATTAAATTATTTTAAGTCTGTCAGAAAAATCATATCATGAGTGTAACAAAAAACTGTAATTCAGAAGAGATTATCCTGCTTTCTAGCATTCACTAATCTGATAATGGAATAAAAATCAAAAACTTTCAGACGTAAAACTATCTTTATTTGTGTCAAAGTGAACGGATAATAAAGTCAGTCAGAAAAGAAAAAATACTTAATAAAAAATCCCGGTTTAAATTCCGGGATTTTTAACGTATCGCTATGACCTGAACCACCAAAAGGGTTAGGATATCTAAGCCTTCTTTACAAATTCAGATTTTAAAGCCATAGAGCCAAATCCATCGATTTTGCAATCTATATTGTGATCTCCCTCCACTAACTTAATGTTTTTCACTTTTGTACCTGCTTTTACGGGCTGTGGAGATCCTTTTACCGGTAAATTTTTGACTACCACTACAGAATCACCATCTTTCAGAATATTTCCATTCGCATCCTTTACTACAAGTCCTGTTTCTTCTACTTCATTAGGATCCCACTCGTGCCCACATTCCGGGCACATCATCAATGATCCGCTTAAATACCCATAAGGTGATTTGCATTGAGGGCATGGTTTGTTTTCTTCTGTCATTATCTTTTTTGATTAAAGTATTGAAACTAGCAAAAAGAACTGAAAGCTTCCAGTCTTTTAACTTTTTCACAAATATTACTTTTTCCTAAATTATTTTCACAAAACTTTTTTTAGAACAATCTGAGAATATCAAAAATTCATTTCAGCATCTCTTCTATAGGTGATTCTTTAGGACAATAACCTCTTTTAAAATCTCAATCTTATATCCAAGGAGCCATTGGAATACAAGAACTTATTCCGACGTTCATTATATTAAGAAAGCTTCATCCAGAAATCACAAAATTTTTATCTAACTGATGCTCAATTTAGAAAAGATTTTTTTTGCTTTTCCTTATTCTTTATACTTTTATAAACTTGAATTTAATCATGCTCAGATTTTTTATTTTAGTACTGCTATCTTTAACAACGCTATCCTGTTCTGATAGAAAAAATGATGCAGGAACCATACGTTCATTTTACTATTGGAAAAGTATATTCAGTCTAAATGGAAAAGAAAAAGAAGCCATCAACACGCTTGGCATAAAAAAAATCTACCTTCGCTTTTTTGATGTCGATTGGACTGACAAGCCTGAGCCTAAAGGCCATGTGATTCTCAAAGACTCAATACCTGGTTCCCTACAAATTGTACCGGTTGTATACTTAACTAATAGAACCTTATCACATATTCAGCCACATACCCTTGAAATTCTTGCTGACAATATTACTACTAGTGTTAAGGTTTTTGCTAAAAGAAATAATGTCAATTTTACTGAGCTCCAGATAGACTGTGACTGGTCAGACAAAACCCGTGACAAATATTTTAATCTTTTAAGACTGATAAAAAGTAAGCTTCCTCTTTCCTGCATTCTTTCTGCTACCATACGTCTCCATCAGGTTAAATACAGAAATATTACAGGAGTGCCCCCGGCAGACCGAGGCATGCTTATGTTTTATAATATGGGACAGCTTAAGCCTTCAGCCAGCAGAAACAGTATCTGGAATAAAAAAGATGCTGAATCATATGTTGCATATACCAGGAAATATCCTCTTCCTCTGGATTCTACATTGCCCATATTCGAATGGGCTTTGCAAATCAGAGATGGTAAAATTATTGATTTGCTAAGCAAAGAAACGCTGCCTGACTTCACTATATCTGACAACTTCAGGATGAATAAAGATAAAATCCTGGCAGCAGAAAAATCATTTTATTATCAAAATAAATACATTAAAGAAGGAGATGTTTTCAGAATGGAAAGAGTTTCTGGCGAAGACCTGGAAGCCGCAGCAAAGATGCTCTCTCACCATTTAAGTACAACTCCAGCTTCTGTCTCACTTTTTGATCTTGATTCTAAAAACTTTACAGACCATGATATTGAACAACTGGAAGAAATTTTCAATTATTTCAATTAGCATAATTGCGCTTATCGCTATTAATCACCGTTATCTGGCAGGTTGCGCCGGTGGAGATTTTTGGGAAATTACGGATAGCTTCTTTGCCCCGGAAGTCATTGAAAACAAAAAATATCATTCCTTCTTCAGAAGCATGAATCCTATGTATGATGGCTATGGTGGCTATCATAAAGTGGATTACATACAACAATTTGACACTATAAATATTGAGGAATGGAAAACATTTCTTGGGCAGCAAGTGCAAGATAAAGACTTGCATTTTCTGTTATACAGTGCAAAACTTGGAGCCATTGACACACTTATTTTTTATACTAAGAAATCTGACTTCCCTATTTCTAAAAAATTAAAAGCCAATTCCATTACAAGTGTTGCTGATAAAAATAAGGTGAAAGAATTCCTCTATTATCTTGGCTTCGCAAAAAGATGCACAGAATACTGTACAAAAGTGATAACCTGGTACAGCGATGACGAAGAGCCTGAACACGATAAGAAAAAACTGGAAACATTAATTGCCGGAGGTGTAAAGCAAGCCAAACAA